>JAAYRX010000147.1 GCA_012518535.1 Clostridiales bacterium
CCTCTTTGGCCTATACCTATCCCCTTGGGACAGACATGAACCCAGATATTCGGATAAGGAAGCCTACGATGATTTCTACGCTGAACAATTGACTGAACTTCTAACAGGATATGGCCCCTTGGTAGAGGTCTGGTTCGATGGCGCAGGCTCTGAAGGGCGTCAGTATGATTGGGCAAGGATTATAGGTTTGGTTAAAAAATATCAGCCTGATGCTATGATCTTTAATATGGGGGCTCCAACCATAAGATGGGTGGGAAATGAAGACGGAGTCGCTCCATACCCTTGCTGGAATACTGTCAGCGATGTCAAAATCAGCATGTTTACCGATGATACCATAAAATGGGTGGATACCCCAGTCTGGTTACCGGCGGAATGCGACGTACCTATAAGACGGAGACAGTGGTTCTGGCATCCCAACAGTGAAGAAAATCTGCTTTCCCTTGAGGAGCTAAAGGATATATACTATCGGTCCGTAGGACATGGAACCAATCTTCTACTCAACATTGCACCTGATGACAGGGGCCTAATTCCGGAACCGGATGCTAAAAGGGCCAGGGAATTCGGTCAATGGGTGCGTGAAACCTTTTCTAATCCCATAAAGGAAGCATCGGGGACGGGGGAAGTATTGGAGATTAGCCTTGACTCACCGAGGAAGATATCCCATATTATTCTCATGGAGGATATTAAACATGGGGAGAGGGTCAGGGATTATGTACTGGACTACAAAAAGGCTGGCAACTGGGTAGAACTGGTCCGAGGCAGTGCCATAGGACATAAGAAGATCGATAGGTTCGAGCCAATAATCACGGATCATGTTCGTCTCAGGGTTTTGGAGGCGGCGGACAGGCCCATTATTAGAGAATTTGCCCTAATATGATCAAAGGATAAACTGTAAGGGGAAGGTTCATAGATTCGAACTGTCTTGTTTATACAGCTGGAGGAGGTAAAGCGGGCTATTATCCCGCTTTACCTCCCTTTGCTTTAATTATGTCAATTCAAATTCTATCACCGTGTCTATGTCATCGGGTAATTGCGAACTCGGTAGGTTTATAAATATAGCATCACCGTAGTGCATAGAGGTCCAGGGAGTATCTGTATTGACCTCAGATTTATCAGCCAGGAGACGGGCCCTTTTTACCTTGTGATTAAGTCCCTGGACGGCTATGGCGCCAATCCCCCTGTCAAATATATGGGCGTAGAGCCTGTTCCCATTCTGCGTGTACCTGCCCCATTCGGGTTTTGGAAGATCGGCTATTCCACAACCGTAGATGCTGTCACAATTTTGCTTCATCCATTCCCCGATTTCGGCCAGAATCTTCAAGGATTCCTTGGGAATCTGTCCCTTTGCATCAGGACCTACATTGAGCAGCATATTGCCTCCCTTGCTTACGCATTCCACCAAGGCACGGATGAGCTGTTTGGGGGATTTAAAGTCCTTGTCGGCCGCTGCATAGCCCCAGTTGTTGTTCATGGTTATACAGGCCTCCCAAGGGATCAGCTCCCCTTTTTGATTCCTGATTCCCTCCGGGGGTATGATCTGTTCGGGGGATGCGAAATCTCCGGAGTAGGGTTTAGGATCATCGTGATCACCATGCTGGGTCAGACGGTTATCTATGATGATTCCCGGCTGAATCTTGCGTATCATTTCAACCAACCTGGTAGCCTCCCATTTTTCGCCTGTCATATCATCATATGAAAAATCAAACCACATGATATCGATCTTTCCGTAATTTGTGACCAGTTCCTTAACCTGACCATGGAAATATTCGATATACCTGGAAAAGTCCTTATCTTTTTCTCTGTCCTTCCAATCCTCATTATCCCTCA
>JAAYRX010000148.1 GCA_012518535.1 Clostridiales bacterium
GAATTTTGATACCCAGCTTCTTGAAGAGTTCCTACGCTCCTTTTCCAACCATTTGGGCTTAACCCTTCATGTCAGGGTGCCCTACGGAAGGAATACCCACCATATCATAGAGGCCATCTTCAAGGCCTTGGGTAGAGCTATGAAACAGGCAGTGGCTATTGATTCCGGAATAGATTCCAATGCGATTCCCTCTTCAAAGGGTATACTGGACTAACCTGAGTTCCTGTTTTGATTTATAATGCACAAAAATACTCATTTTATGAAATGACAGGTCAAGATACAAGATGAATTGATTCCACAAGAGGGGGTATTCTATGATAATCTATCCGGCAATTGATATAAAGGACGGAAGATGTGTAAGACTGATGCAGGGAGATAAGGACAGGGAGACGGTTTACAGCCATGATCCGGTGGAGATAGCCAGGGAATGGGAAAGAAGAGGCGCTAAAGTTTTACACATCGTGGATTTGGACGGGGCATTTGACGGTGAGTCCCCAAACACAGGGGTTATAAGGGACATTATAGACTCAATTTCCATACCGGTTCAAATAGGCGGCGGATTCAGAGATATGAAGAAGATAGATCTGTTTATGGAGGAGCCGAAGGTCGCCAGGGTTATTCTGGGTACCATAGCCATAACGGAGCCTCAAATCCTGAAGGAGGCCCTGAAATATTACGGCGATAGAATCGCAGTGGGTATAGATGCAAGGGAAGGCCAGGTTGCCATTAGGGGCTGGGTAGAAAAAACCCGGATAGAAAGCGTTGAATTCGGGAAACAGCTTTATGATATGGGCGTAGATACCGTGATATATACGGACATCTCCAGGGATGGGATGCTAAAGGGGCCCAATATAGAGGCTACGAGGTCCATGATAGAAGAGACGGGCCTCAAGATAATCGCCTCAGGAGGGGCCAGTACCTATGAAGATATAAAATCCGTTAAAAAGATAGGTGCCAGGGGCTTCATAATCGGCCAGGCCCTTTACACCGGGGCAATAAAGCTGGAGGATGCCTTAGGCTTTGAGGGGGATTAAAAAATGAAAGTAAGGATTATACCATGCCTTGATATAAAGGACGGTCGGATTGTAAAGGGAGTAAGGTTTACCGATCTGGTGGATGCAGGGGATCCCGTTGAGGTAGCCAAGGCCTATGACAGGGCAGGAGCGGACGAGTTGTTTATGCTGGACATTTCTGCATCCAGAGAAACCAGGGAAGTCACTCTGGATCTGGTTGAAAGGATAGCCGCAGGTATCAACATCCCCCTGACCGTAGGCGGGGGGATAAAGGAATTGGAGGATTTTGAACAATACCTCAATGCAGGTGCCGACAAGGTGTCCGTGGGTTCGGCAGCCATTAAGACTCCGGATCTTATAAGGAAGGCTGCGGACAGATTTGGCAGCTCCTGTATTACGGTTGCCATTGACGCAAAGAGGGTAAAAGGGGCAGGCTGGTCCGTCTTCATAGACGGCGGGAGGACAGATACCGGCAAGGACGCAGTTAAATGGGCTAAAGAGGTGGAGGACCTGGGCGCCGGGGAGATCCTCTTAACCAGCATGGACAGGGACGGTACCAGGGAGGGCTACGATATAGAGCTATTGAGTACCGTTGCTGAAACAGTCAGTATCCCGGTTATCGCTTCGGGAGGAGCGGGAAAACCCCGGCATTTTCTCGATGCAATAGTGAGGGGCAAGGCAGGGGCAGTATTGGCGGCCTCCCTCTTTCACTTTAAGGAACTGGAAATAGGGGACTTAAAGGATTATCTCCGAAGGAATGGAATAGAAATTTAAGGGGGCGGATTAGCACTATGCTGAGTAATGATCTTGAGATAAAATTCAATGAACAAGGCCTGGTCCCTGCCATTATACAGGATGCTGAGTCCGATGAAGTATTGATGATGGCCTACATGAACAGGGAGTCCATAGAAAAGACCCTGGAATCCGGGATGACTCATTTTTGGAGCAGGAGTCGCAATGAGTTGTGGCAAAAAGGCGAGACATCGGGGAATATACAGCTGGTTCAGGATGTATTCGTTGATTGTGACAGCGATACCCTGTTGATTAAGGTAAAACAAAAAAGCGGTGCCTGTCATACCGGGCATAGATCCTGCTTTTACAGACAGCTGGATAGGGAAAAGACCGGTTTTGTAGAAAAAGGCAATAAAGTTTTCGAATCTGAGGTGGTATACCATAAGTCGAAGATTTTGCAAAGGCTCTATGACACTGTGGTAGATCGAAAGAATCATCCCGTAGAAGGCTCCTATACCAATTACCTCTTTGAAAAGGGCATTGATAAGATCCTCAAGAAGGTGGGTGAGGAATCGGCAGAAGTCATAATCGCCGCAAAAAACAGGGATGAAGGCGAATTGATATATGAATCAGCCGACCTAATCTATCATCTAATCGTTGCACTGGTGGAGAAGGGTATAACCCTGGATCAGATATATGAGGAGTTGGAAAAAAGGCATAAGCCTACCACAAAAACTTCCGGTGAATAGACTATTTGCAGAACCAATGATATCTCATTTATATCCACACAGAGACGGATACCAGGTATGATGAATCATAAGGCTGGGATGTTAAGGCTACGAAATATAAAGGGGACAGAATTTCTGTTCCCTTATTAGTAAACCTTTATGACTACCATACTCTCCTCGTTGTACACTTCTACAAATCCGGTGGATTTACATATGCGCAGACTATCCACCAGCTTTTTCAGGTCCCTATAGCTAATGAA
>JAAYRX010000019.1 GCA_012518535.1 Clostridiales bacterium
CAGGGTACCTTAATAAGTAAAAAATTAGCCTCCGATGGATAGACCTGAATATCCTTTATTTTATCCAAGGCTCTGTAAACCCTTTCTCTCTCCTCCAGTATCCGGTCTACCCGTCCTTTTATAATATCCTTATTCTCCAGTATTTTTATGGCTGCTTTCTGGGAAAAGCTGTTTACATTATAGGGGGGCTTGACCCTGTTGATTTGGTCTGCCAGTTCCCGACTGCTCACGCTGTATCCTACACGCAGGCCAGCCAGGCCAAAGGCCTTGGAAAAGGTCCTAAGGACAAGCAGATTCGGAAGCTCCTCCGTCCACCTTATCATGGTGTCCCTGGTAAACTCCCCATAGGCTTCGTCCACTACTACGATTCCCGGAAACCCCTTGATAAAATCCTTTAAGCCCTTTGGATCAATAGTGTTTCCAGTGGGATTGTTGGGACTGCAGATAAATATAACCTTGGGCATCCCCTTTGACAGGGCTGAATCATAACTATGGATATCATACTTATACCCTTCTCCCAATGGGGCTTCCATGGGAATGCCCCCCGCCATCAGTGTGAATACCCTGTACATCCCAAAGGAAGGAACCGGCATCAATACCCTATCCCCTTTTTCTACAAAGCCTGTCAATATAATCTGAATCAACTCATCGGAGCCGGCCCCTATGACGATTTGATCATGGGATAGGCCCCAATACTCCCCTATGGCCTTCCTAAGCTGGGTAGCGTTGGAATCCGGATACCTGTTAAAACCGCTACCCTCAATCAGTTCCTCGGCCAGGGCCTTCCTAATAACGCTCGGCAAATCCCAAGGGCTCTCGTTTGCGTCCATCTTATATCTGCATGGTTTTTCATCGGCATCATAGGGTTTAAAGTCCTTCAGATCCTCTCTCAGATAATTCTTCATTCTTTTTCAAACCTCACTTCCACTGAGCGGGCATGTGCCTCCAGACCCTCCGCCCTGGCAAACTCGGCTACATCCCTGTACACATCCTCCAGGGCATCCCTCGAAAAGGATATGAGGCTGGATTTCTTTATAAAATCGTCTACGGAAAGGGGTGAAAAGAACCTGGCACTTCCGCTGGTAGGCAGGATGTGGTTGGGTCCCGCCATGTAGTCCCCCAAAGGTTCCGGAGCATAATGGCCCAGGAATATGGAACCGGCATTCCTTACCCTGCCCAGCTGCTCAAAGGGGTTCTCAATAGCAAGCTCCAGGTGCTCCGGAGCTATCTCGTTGGCCAGTTCGATACCCTGTTCAATATTGTCCACGATAATTATGGCACCATAGTTCCTCAGGGCCTCCCTGGCTATTGACTCCTTGGGAAGCAGGGCAATTTGCTTTTTTAGTTCCGCTTCTATGCCTTTAAACAGTTCCTCCTTGTCGGTGATTAGGATGGATGTAGCCAGGGGATCGTGTTCAGCCTGAGACAATAGATCCGCAGCTACAAATCTTGTATTGGCGCTTTTATCGGCCACCACCACGATTTCGCTGGGGCCGGCGATCATATCTATGTCCACATAGCCGTAGACCTCCTTCTTGCCCAGGGTGACATAGATATTTCCGGGCCCGGTTATCTTATCCACCCTGGGAACCGGCCCTGTCCCAAAGGCCATAGCTGCTATGGATTGAGCGCCTCCCATCTTGTAGACCTTTGTAACGCCTGTAATATCGGCGGCCACCAGGGTATAGGGATTGGCCTTACCCTCCGGTCCGGGAGGTGTAGCCATAATTATCTCTCCCACCCCCGCTATTTGGGCGGGAATGGCATTCATCAGAACCGAAGACGGATATGCCGCCCTGCCTCCGGGGACGTAAATCCCCACCCTTTCCATGGGCTGGAGCTTCTGTCCCAGAATAATTCCGGTGTCCTCTCCAAAGGAAAACCAGCTGTTTTGCTTCTGCTTTCCATGATAATCCTCGATCCTGGCCTTGGCCCTTTTTATTATGCCAATGAATTCTTTGGGTACCTGGTTATAAGCATCGGCAAACTCCTCCCCGGACACAAGGATGTCTTGTTCATCGACATACCTGGCACCGTCAAATCTCTCTATATATCCAAAGAGGGCGGATTTCCCTTTTTCCTTGATGTTATCGACTATTTCCTTTACAACCCTGTTCTCCTCGTAGAAATCCAGGTGGGAAGGCCTTTTTAATGATTGGATTATCCCGTCAATTCCACTATTTCTTCCGTCTATTTTGGCTATCATGTCTTTACACCTCCAATACCTTCTGGACAGAATCGATTATATCCTTGATAGGCTTGTTCTTGGTTTTGAAGCTTACCCTGTTGACCACCAGCCTGGCACTGATGTCACAGATCTCCTCCAGGACCACCAGGCCGTTCTCCCTTAGGGTGCGGCCACTCTCTACTATATCAACGATATAGTCGGACAGGCCCACCAAGGGTCCCAGTTCCACGGAACCGTTCAGCTTTATAATCTCTATGGTCTCTCCCATTCCGGTAAAGTAGTTTTGCGCTATATTGGGATACTTGGTGGCTACCCGGGTATGGGATCTGGTGATGCGATGGTCCCCTTTCTCCGGAAAGCCGGCCACCGCCATTTTACATTTACCAAACCCAAGATCCAGCACCTCATAGAGGGGTCTGTTCTCTTCCATCAAAGTGTCCTTCCCTGCGATGCCCATGTCAGCCACTCCGTATTCAACATAGGTGGGCACATCACTGGGCTTGACCAGGAGGAAACGCAGCTTTGAGCCCTGGGAATTAAGAATCAGCTTTCTGGATTCCGTATCCAAACCATCCAATCCTTCTACGGCTTCCTGTAAAATTGAAAGGGACTTATCCCCCAGTCTCCCCTTAGGTAGTGCAATGGTCACCACTTGTAATCCCCCCTGTCCTTCTCCGATAAATCTATAATATTGGATATGTTCCTTATCCTGGCGTATTCCTGGGGATTTATGCCCTCACCATCTCGGGAGAGTAGCTCTACCCGCCTGCCTTCCTCCCTAATCTTTTGGGCAAGCTGGTAGCCCCGCCTCCTGTTTTCAGTATCAAATACCACCAGGGTATCAACAGAAGGGAGATCCAACAATTTCCCCTGCCTGTCCAGCGCCATAAGCAAACGCTTTAAACCCATGGCAAACCCGGTGGCCGGCAAGTTCCTACCAAATTCGGACAATAGGTTGTCATACCTTCCTCCTCCACAAATAGTAAAGCCCAAATCCCTGGTAAAACCCTTGAAGATGATGCCTGTATAATAGTTAAGGCTGTGCAGCATGCCAAGGTCGAAGGTGATGAATTCTTCCAGACCATAGTCCTTTAAAACTTCGTGTACCTGACGAATATTCGCTATAGCCCTTTGGCACCGGGGATTTTTTGTATATTCAGCTCCCCGCTCTAAAACGTCAACGTCCCCATACATGGAAGGCAGGTCCATCAAGATACCCTTCAACTTTTTGTCCATGGGAAACTCCTTTAAAAACATCTCAAGCATCAATTGGTTTTTTTCTTCTATCAATAACCTGAGCTGCTCGGCTTCCTCTGGATTCAGCCCTGCATCCTCCACTAATCCCTTAAAGAATTCCACCTGTCCGATCTCTATCAGAAAATCTTCCAGTCCCAGATTTATGAAGCATTGAATTGCGGTGGCAATGACTTCGCCGTCCCCTTCCGGGCTCCCGACACCCAAAAGCTCAATTCCGGCCTGGGCAATTTCCCTTTGCTTTCCCGTCTGCAATTCTTCATACCTATAGACATTGCTAAGGTAGGATAGGCGTATGGGGGCCTCCAAACTTTTTAGTTTTGTACCAACAATCCGCGCAATGGGCATGGTGATATCCGGCCTTAAAACCTGGATTCTTCCCCCGGCTTCCACTATCTTAAACATATTCTCCTGCTCTATGTATTCCTTGTCTCCGGTGAATACGTCATAGTATTCGAAGACAGGGGATTCGATTTCGTCGTAACCTCCGGTATAAAAGGTCTTCCGTATTATCTGTTCGATCCTTCTCTTGTTATAGCATTCACCGGGAAGATAGTCCTGAACGCCCTGGGGTATATGTTGCTTCCATCTGTTCATTCCATGTCACCCCCATCATTTAATTTATCATGGTAAAGTAGTAAACTGATAAAGTTATTTTATTATAATATTTTTCCATTATAAAGTCAATGTATTATACAAAATTTTATTTAGAGTTATTATCCGTATTCCTTATCCTGCATATCATTCATCCTATCAACCCTGGATCCCCAATGAATCGGACTCAACTAATTATCTGGATAAGAAAAATATAAAGTGTAAAATTATACTTGCATTTATATTCATTATATCGTATAATTATGAAAAATTTAACCTCATGTGCTATTTCACCAGGTAATGAGCTATTGATAAGAGAATGACTTCATCGATTTGGATAGGAAAACTTGGCTTATGAAATGCGGAAAAGCCATAGCTTAAGGCAGGACGCCTTATCAGCTTCCTTCCGGCAGGACACCGGATTGGAGGCCATAGGCTTTCAAGTGGTTAAGTAGCTATCAATAAGACACAAACGATATATACAACCAACTCAAGGAATGGACTTATCTAATTTATGCAAGCATCAACAACCCGTGACCATCTTAAAGGGAGGTTTCCTATAAATGATTAAAGTCAGCGTGCTGGGTGCCACCGGATATTCAGGAATCGAGCTTATAAGGCTCCTGTCCTCACATCCCGAAGTAAAGATATGCAATATGACCTCGCATAGTTATGCAGGCAAGACCTTGGGAGAAGTATATCCCCACTTTATAAGCTCTTCTGATATGCCCCTGAGCAAGGTGGAGATAGAAAAAATCGTGGAAGACGTGGATTTAGTCTTTACCTGTCTCCCTCACGGAGCATCATCCGAAATAATTCCGGATTTGTATAAAACCGGGGTTAAAATTATCGACCTTAGCGGAGATTTTCGCTATATCTCGCCAAAGACCTTTGAAGAATGGTATGGATACCGGCATCCAAATCCCGAACTACTGGATAAATCCATCTACGGCCTGCCTGAACTGCACAAGAAGGAAGTAAGGAAGGCACAGCTTATAGGAAATCCCGG
>JAAYRX010000149.1 GCA_012518535.1 Clostridiales bacterium
CCCATGGCCTCCTGGATATTGTCTCCATAATAGACCGATTCTGAGACCGATGGATTCCCTACAGTCAACGTCCCAGTTTTATCGAATACCATGGTATCCAACCTGCTAAAATCCCTAATTACTTCGCTACCCTTTAGCAGTACTCCATTTCGTGCCCCGTTTCCAATGCCCGCCACATTGGATACCGGAACACCGATTACCAGAGCTCCGGGACAGCCCAGGACCAGAATGGTTATTGCCAACTCAACATTTCGGGAGAACAGCCATACTATAAAGGACAAGACAAGAACTGCCGGTGTATAGTACTTGGAAAAGCGATCTATAAAGCGTTCTGCCTCGGATTTTGAATCCTGCGCTTCCTCTACCAGCTCAATGATCTTACCAAAGGTTGTGTCCTCACCCACGCGATCGGCCACAATCTGAATGGTACCGTTATCCAGAATCGTACCTGCGTATACATTGGAACCCTCTTCCTTGACAACGGGTATGGACTCTCCTGTGATGCTCGCCTCATTGATACTGCCCTCACCGGATATGACCTTACCATCCACAGGTACCTTGGCACCGGTCTTAACCAGAAGAATATCTCCTACATCCACTTCGTCCACTTCAACCTCTGTAAATTCTCCATCTTCCATCTGCTTTAACGCACTTTCCGGGGCCATCTCCGTTAACTCCTTTATGGCTGACCGGGTCTTATTCAGGGTACGCTGCTCTAAATAGGCACCGAAGAGGAATAGGAAGGTAACAATGGCAGATTCCTCAAAGTTCCGAATGAAAAACGCTCCGAGAACTGCGATTGTAACTAAGACATCAATGCTCACCACCCTTACCATTAAAGCCTGATATGCCTGGATGATAATAGGGGTTACGCCTAAGACTGATGCCGCAATTAATGACCAGGTAAACACCGTCATATTATTCATGGTCCATTTACTCAAAAATCTAATCGCTATCAAAATACCACTGATTAACGTAATACTGTTTTTATTCCTCAATATATGCCGTTGCATCTTATCACTTCCTTTTCAAGGCCCAGGTTGAACAACCAGGCTTCACTGCTCACAAATCATTGCTATCATGTCGACACTTGATATGCCTCATCCAACTCGGAAAGCATATTGTATACAGCCTCATAGGTTTCACAGACATCGCTGGGTACGGTATAGTTCCCCGTAATTTCGCGCAATTGCCTGAACTCATTATCCAATTCGGGTTTTTCCGGTCCCGCTTTCATGATCTTTTCATTGATCTCATCAAATATCTTTCGCACACTGTGAAATTCCGGGTGGCTTCCACCATGAACCCGTGCCACCACCGGTACATACATTTCCAACTTCTCCATATTATCTTCCTTAACTCTATTAAATGTTGTCATACTATATTTCTCCTTTTCTCTTATTTTGTTTATCGACCACAGGCCGGTTTTGTATATCAATCAAGTTAAACTTTCAAAGATGAAATTATCAGCATTCTTGCTCATTTACGGAGCAAGGGGTTTTTAACTTCCCTCTTATTTCTATTTATTTTGCATGTTTATCATAGCATTCCCTTGAGATAAAAAAAATGACCTGGGTCAAATTACAAAAACATTTTGTATCCAGATCATAGGTATACGTGTATAGATATTTGCCTAAAAAACTTGTATGTTTTTTAAGCAAATCAATTATCTTAAGTAGTCGTGATAGTCAGACAGTTTAACAAAGGTGTATCCCTCATCGAGCAAATGTGTAATTCCTTCAATAATACCCTCCGCAATTCTTTTCTCCGGTCGATTCATATGAAAGAGTATTATGGATCCTGGGTTAGCACTGGAACATGCCCTGACGATTTGCTGCTTGTTATAGGTTGCACCGGCATCTCCTAATACATTATAGTTTACGACCTTATAGTTCAACTCACCGGCAATCCCAACAGCAACTTCATCATAGTAGGCCGTACCCGAACGAAAATATCTGGGCTTTTGCCCTGTTATACGGTATATCTTTTCATCATTATACAGTATTTCTTCTACAACTTCTTTAATACCTTGTGTACCACTAATACCATAGGCCGATTTACCGGCTACCGAAAGAGGCTTATGCCTGTGTCCATGATTGGCAATCTCAAAAAGAGGGTTGTCGGCCAAATCCAGGAATACATCCAAATGCCTATCAATCCATCGGCTGTTTATAAATAGGGTGGCAGGAACCTCTTTATCGATTAAAAATTCTATAATTTCCTCATCATAGCCATCATTTTTTCCACCGCATGCATCAAAGGTAAGTGCTATTACCTTATCATCTGTGTCTATTTCGGTAATAACCCCCTTAACTTTTTCTCCCCAGGAATTGGGAATAGCATCGGCATACTTCCCTTCAAAATATGTAATATACTCCTCCATATCTCCATCTGTATTATTTTCATGAGTCGTATCTTTCTCTTCGGAAATATTGCCTTCTCCTCTAGTGTTGCCTTCCTCAACAATGCCTGTTGCTGGTTGAATAAGGGTAGTTTTCGGTTTTTGCGGCCTATCTACAGATTCGGATTCCAGTTTTGCTGCCTCGGGTATATCCTTTGTCGACGCAGAATCTTCACTCCCAAAATTATCCCCTGTACAGGCTCCCAGCAATAGAAGGCATAGGGATATTAAAATAAGAATCCTAATTTTTTTGTTTATTTTTGATTTCATAAAGACCCCTGTATTTTTCATTATGAGTATTTGGTGTACAATATTGCTACCGTTTAGTGCCATCCATACCTGCCTATCTTATCATAACTGCCATCCTACCTGACAACAGAACTAAGGTGCTCTTAACTATAATCAATTCATGATAAGATTATCATGGCCCGGAATCACCAAGTCAAAGCTTTCCTTTATATTCATTATGGTCTGTGCCGCTATTTCCTTCATCTTTGGATCCGGTTGAAATTCTGTTTTATTATCCTCATAGTGGTACTTGGTCATAACAGCATCGCCCGCTATAAGAATCCTTTTTCCCTTATGTTGAAAAGCAATACCATGAAGGTTGTCCGTATGCCCCGGCAGGGGGAGGGCATATACTCCCGGTAAAAACTCGCCTTCAACAGGGATAAGTCTGGAATCGTCGATACCTTCAGTACTCCTCAATGCTTTAGCAACTTCTTTTGACGTGCACCATTTGGCATTTTCAAAATACCTAAAACCCTCTATATGATCCCCGTGATGGTGAGTACAGAAAAGATGCGTAATATCATGGGGCTTAAGCCCTGTCCTTCTGTTTATATCAAAATAGTAATCCTCAGGCGATACTCTCAAAGTTGGATCAACAATTAGAGCATATTCCCTACCGTCTTTATCACAACCTCTTATTAAAACAGAAGTACAGGTGGACGGATCTCCCCTTGGTGGGTCCTGGGGACTTTCATTAAAATATCTGTTCCATTTTAAATGCCCTATAACAAGGATATCATAGTCTATTATTGATCCATTAATATGGGGAAATATATTCATTTTATCCCTCCTATACTATTAATACAATTGATCCACAATTGGAATATACTATTTTCCTATAATACACAGATAATACACAGATCTTTTTCCATAATACGGTGGTTTGAATTAATTCATTATAATTTGATAAATGCTTAAGACGTCGCTCCAACCACGGAGATTTATACATATCTTTCATGCAAGAAATTCAAGTCTATCCGCCCGGATTTATCCTCTGCTATTTCGATATTTTGTAGTACCTCATCAGGTGTACGCATCCCAACTAGGGCTACATCGACAAGTTTATTTGATAGCACGAATTGGATTAATGCCCGGGTATAGTCAAAGGTATCATCCGGTCGTATCATGCGCATCCATTTCTGAAAAATGCCTGAAGTGGTGGTCCTCATGGTTGCGATCCCCATTTTCCTTTTCTCCGCTTCGAATAAGCTGCCAAAGGGCCTACTGGGTTCATAGGGGTGTTGGAATATAAAGTTATAGCATAGTTGAATGGCATCAAAGCGTTGGGTGTTAATAAGGTCATAGACCGCAGCATTATTGTCTTCAGTGGTAAAGCCTATATATTTGATAACACCATCCTTTTTTAACTGCTCTAAGGCTTGTAGGGCACCATTCTCCCCCAGAATTCGGTTTCTGGCTTCTTCAGTGTATGAATTGCCATGTAGTTGCAGGAGGTCAATATAATCTCTGCGAAGCCTCTTCAGGCTTCCCTCAACCGAATACATGACATAATCATAGTCGGATAAGCCCAGGGAGCCATCATCAAAGGGAAAGCACTTGGTCGCCAAAAAAATCTTCTTAGGGTCTACCCTGGATAATACATCCCCAAAAATCCTTTCTGAAAGACCGTTTCCATAGCCGGGGGCTGTATCATAATAAGTAATACCCTTTTCTACAGCCAGTTCAAGCGCCGCATACACGCTCTTTCTTGCTTCTTCACTCTCAGGATCGTATTCTGCCAGATAGTTTTTTAATCCGGCGGCGGCACCACCAAACCCAATCCTGCTTACAAGGGCTCCAGTTTTACCAAACTGCGTATATTCCATGATATCTCACCTTCTATAACATAATCTAAGGCGTTGTGCTAGTCAGATATATTGGCAATGGCTATTGATCACTAGCTACTTCTTTACATTGGAGGATGGTTTATTCCGACAGCTTCCAAACTACATCGGGAAGCTACCTTAGAGGTCCCGTCTTCGTGGGATTATTAGCGGCACTTCTCTTAGAGGTCTTTCTTTTCGACCATTGGAATCTGACTCCACAAATCCATCCTCCTTAGCAGTTGTACTGATATGTCAGGTTGCATACACAAATAGCTAACATAAACATCGGTTGTAAGGGTAAATCTATAACCCATAGATCATTATGAAGTAAAGTCTATGGGTTATAGTTTAGATGGTTGATCCTCTATTAAGAATCTCTGTTTCATTTTTTGAAAGGCCAGTGTCGGCTGGCCTATTTCACTCGGAAATATATGCTGGCAAATTCATCAAGTCGTTTAATTTCTATCCTTACAGTCAGCATTCCATTTTCTTTGGAGATTTCCTGAACGGTAATATCACCATCTAAGCGTAGAATCTTATAATCCTCCAAGGAATCCCCCTCTAATCTGCAATCTACATAAAAATCGTATACCGGAAGCAATTGCCTTATGGGTCTTCTGGGCTTTGAAGTATGATTTGTTAAGGACAGGACTAACTGTTTATTATCATCCTTATTTTCGGTCAAGGCTATATGCACACTATCCGG
>JAAYRX010000150.1 GCA_012518535.1 Clostridiales bacterium
GCATCTCCCAAAAACTCCAAGCGCTCGTTATCAGATATACCACGGTTTTCATTGGCGTAAGAACTATGGGTTAAGGCATTTAAAAGTAGGTCTGGGTTCTTGAATTTGTACCCGATCTTCTTTTCCAATACATCTATATTGTAATTAGGGACACTATTCATTAATACTCTCCTTGGTTATTTTTCATTTTACTAATCCCTATTATAGTTTCTAGAATCATATGGTGCAAGATTGTCAGAGCTTTTAATTTTTGTAAGCTTGCTCTTTGTATAAAAAAAAGGCTCTACACAGGAGCCTCTTGGTAAATCAGCATTTTATTCGTTAAAACGTTTTAGAATAATTGAAGCATTTTGGCCGCCAAACCCAAAGGAATTAGATAAGGCATACTCTATTTCAGCCTTACACCCAACATTGGGAACATAATTCAAATCACATTCAGGATCTGGAGTCGTATAATTTATTGTAGGTGCTATATATTGCTCCTGTAGCATTTTTACCACTGCTATGGCTTCGACTCCACCGGCTGCACCCAGTAGATGTCCTGTCATGGATTTGGTTGAACTTATCTTAAGCTTGTATGCATGATCCCCAAATATGGTTTTGATTGCCGCTGTTTCATACTTATCGTTATAGGGAGTCGAAGTCCCATGGGCGTTAATATAGTCTATCATATTCGATTCAATACCAGCATAACGAATGGCCTCTTTCATAGCCCTTGCGCCGCCTTCTCCATCCGGTGCCGGTGCTGTTATATGATAGGCATCGGCAGTTGAGCCATACCCCACAACTTCTGCCAGAATGTTAGCTCCTCTTTTCAGAGCATGGTCATAGCTTTCCAAGATAAGTATTCCGGCTCCCTCACCCATAACAAATCCATCCCGATGAGCATCAAAGGGCCTGGATGCTGTCTTGGGGTCTTCATTCCGCGTAGATAAGGCTTTCATTGAGCAAAATCCAGCCAAGGCCAGGGGCGTAATTGTGGCTTCACATCCACCTGTTAAAATCACATCGGCATCTCCATATCTGATGGCTTTAAAAGCCTCACCTATAGCATTGGTTGAGGAAGCACAGGCAGTCACCACCGTAGTATTTATACCCTTGGCACCAACGGCTATAGAAATTTGGCCCGCAGCCATATTGGCAATCATCATAGGTATAAAGAACGGACTTACCCTGTTTGGTCCTTTGGCAGAAAGGATATTTGTCTGATTTTCTAAGGTTTCAAGGCCACCGATACCCGTACCCAATACTACTCCAAATCGTTTTGCATCTATGTTCTTAGAATCAAGAGAAGCATTTTCCATAGCAGCACGGGAAGCCGCAACAGCAAATTGAGTAAACCTGTCCATTCTTCTGGCTTCCTTGCGATCAATATAAGTCGTTGGATCAAAATCCCTAACCAGACCCGCCATTTTAGATGTAAATTTTTCAACATCAAACCTATCTATTATATCTATTCCATTTTTCCCTTTTTTTAACGCATCCCAAAAGGTATCCACATCATTTCCTAGAGGGGTTATAGCCCCTAATCCTGTAATTACCACTCTTTTTGGCATAGAAATCTCCCCCATGCTATCTATTGCAATAAAATATATAATTTCAATAAGGAAGTTTAAAAAAGTGCTTTATATGATGGGTCAGGATATGGTATTGACAATTCGACTTTTTTAAACTTCAACTGAAGAAATAAGATAATGATAATAGCAGCCTGGCGCATATGAAACTAGGCCACGCAGAATTGCTAATCGAATATAATTGTATTGGAGCCTCCCAATACAGAAGGCTCCAAATCATGGTTAGTCCTTATGAATTGCTCTTAATGTAATTGATAACATCTCCTACGGTTGAAATCTTTTCTGCTTCCTCATCAGGAATCTCCATATCAAATTCTTCTTCCAAAGCCATAATTAATTCAACAATATCCAATGAGTCCGCTTCCAGATCATCAATAAATGATGCCTCCATAGTAACTACATCTGACTCTACACCCAACTGTTCAACAATAATTTCCTTTATTCTATCGAAGACCATGCATAGCACCTCCTTTCCATGATTCCAGTCGTTTCAAATTTATTGACTGGACTATACTGCTACTAAGTAGTAGTCTGAATAATATATCGTATGATATTACATTATCATTCCACCGTCAACATTGATTACTTGCCCTGTTATATATGAGCTATAATCTGATGCAAGAAAAGCCACCAATGCCGCTACATCGTCTGGATTTCCAAATCTTCCAAGGGGTATGTTGGATAAAATATCATTTCTTATTTTACTTGACAGGACCCTGGTCATATCGGTATCGATAAATCCTGGAGCTACCACGTTCACCTGTATATTACGTGAAGCCAATTCCTTGGCTATTGATTTTGAAAAACCAATTATTCCTGCCTTGGCTGCAGCGTAATTTGATTGTCCTGCATTGCCGGCTATCCCTATAACCGAGGATATATTAATAATTTTTCCACTTCGCTTTTTCATCATTATCCTGGAGGCTGCCTTGGTG
This sequence comes from Clostridiales bacterium, assembly GCA_012518535.1. Classification (GTDB taxonomy): domain Bacteria; phylum Bacillota; class Clostridia; order Caldicoprobacterales; family UBA3941; genus UBA3941. The sequence continues at coordinate 2,510 of JAAYRX010000150.1, forward strand.
CAATGAAATACTCCCTTCAGATTGATCTCCATAACCCGATCCCAATCCTCTTCTCTCATCCTCATTATGAGGCCGTCCCGGGTAATCCCCGCGTTGTTCACCAGAATATCCAAAGTACCCCATGTTTCATTAATTTGAGCCATTACCTTGGCCACCGTATTGGCATCAGATACATCACCAGGTAAGGCAATAGCCC
>JAAYRX010000151.1 GCA_012518535.1 Clostridiales bacterium
ACTGGCTGTACGAATCCCGGGAAATCCTGCCTCTGAAAGGATTGATGTGGTTTCACATCTGGATGTGGTGGAACCCGGTACAGGATGGGAGAATGACCCCTTTAGTGGTGCCGTAATGGATGGTCATATCCATGGGAGAGGAGCCCAGGATATGAAGGGCCCTCTTATGGCTACATACTATGCCCTGAAATATATCAAGGATAACCGGATACCCTGCAATAGAGAACTGCGTATAGTCATAGGCTGTGATGAGGAACGCACCATGGACGACATGAGATACTACCTGGATAAGGCAAATGAGCCCATCTTCGCTTTTACCCCTGACGGTAAATTCCCCTATTCCTATGGGGAGAAGGGGGCACTGATGTGGACCATTGATCAGGAGGTAAAGACCTCCATTAGAGAACTTGACGGCGGTGTACAATGCAATGTAGTAAGCCCTATGGCAACGGCCCTGGTGGAAGGTACAGGTGACAGGGCTGCCTATATAAGTATGCTCTCAAAGCTTGGTTATGAGGGCGAAGTGCTTAATAAGGGTGGAGGGACTCTGATAAAAGTAATGGGCAAGGCAGCCCATGCATCCAGGCCGGAGGAAGGTGTTAATGCAACTGTCCGGCTTCTGGACCTGATAGGGATCGTAAGCGGTGACAGGCTTTCACAGCTCCTTTACCGATGCTTTTCCGACTGTCATGGAAAAGGTGCCAATATAGCCTATGATATAGAGCCCATGGGCAAATTGAGCTTGAACCTGGGAACCCTCAGGATAAAGAATCAGCACCTTAAAGCAGAGATAGATTGCCGATATCCCTACGGTATAGGCTCTGATACTCTAACAAAAGGAATAAACATGGCCTTGGAGCCATTAAAAGTCAACCTGGTATATGATGATAAGCCCACCCTGGCAGACAGAGAATCCCCATTCTTAAAGATTCTCCTTGATACCTACAGGGAAATAGGCCATGACCCCGAGGCTAAACCCTTAATCGGACTAGGGGTTACCTACAGCAAGGTCTTTTCAAACTGCGTTGCCTTCGGCCCCTTAAGGGAGGATGAACAATCACTGGCCCATCAGGCAAATGAGAAAATTGGGATTAATGGACTCTATGATCTTATGAAAATCTACACCCATGCGATGATTAGATTGGCTAATCTTATCTAGTATTCTTTTTTAGGAGGGGACTATGGAAAACTTATTAGTTTTTCAATCGGACTTTGGTATAGCCGATGGGGCCGTTAGTGCCATGTACGGTGTGGCTTATTCAGTCAACCGGAATCTCACTATATGCGATATAACCCACGAAATCCCCCAATACAACATTTGGGAGGCCTCTTACAGGCTGATTCAAACGGTAAAATATTGGCCCAGGGGCTCGGTCTTTGTATCGGTAGTTGATCCCGGTGTCGGTTCGACCCGGAGGAGTGTTGCCGTTAAAACCAGCCAAGGCCAATACATCATTACTCCTGACAATGGAACCCTTACACATATAAAAAGAATGTCAAAAATAATCGAGGCCCGGGAGATCGATGAAAAATCAAACCGGTTGCCGAATTCCGGCGAGTCCCACACCTTCCACGGAAGGGACATCTATGCCTATGTAGGTGCAAGGCTGGCTTCAGGAATTATAGAATTTCAAGACATAGGTAAAGAGGTCGACCCAAGCAGCATTATAGAGCTGAACGTAACGGAAGCGACAAAGGAAAATGATATCATAACGGGGACCATCGATATAATGGATGTCCGCTTCGGCAGTCTATGGACCAATATCAGCAGGGAACTGTTTAATGAGCTGGGCATAGGCTACGGAGACAGGGTTGAAATAGCTATTCTGAATGATACCCGTGAGGTCTACCGGAATATCATAAAGTACGGAAAGTCCTTTGCAGACGTACATATCGGCGAACCCCTGATATATGTAAATTCCCTGGATCATATGGCCGTCGCTATCAATCAGGGCTCCTTCTCAAAAGCCTATAATATCCATACGGGCTCAAACTGGATAATCACCATCAGAAAAGCTCCCAAAATAATCTATGAATGATAAAAATCTGGAATAAGAAAACCCGCAATAAAGGATTCAATCCCTGTATTGCGGGTTTTTGGCGGAGAAGGAGGGATTTGAACCCTCGCGCCGGTCACCCGACCTACGCCCTTAGCAGGGGCGCCCCTTCGGCCACTTGGGTACTTCTCCGTATTAATGGTTGAAACTATTAACTTGGCGGAGAGGGAGGGATTCGAACCCCCGGCACCTTGCGGTGTCACTGGTTTTCAAGACCAGCTCCATAAACCTCTCGGACACCTCTCCCTAATGCATTCACAATAATTTAAAAGTAGACTCTGGAGCCCATGTCCCCATGGGCTCCAGCGTTGACACTTATCTAGTATACCAAAAGTAAAATTGACTGTCAACCGACTTTTTATGGTCAAATTCAGTGAAATACGGGCATTATTACCAAACCCTCATTGGCCCTTTTATTTTATTCTATCTATGCCACCCATGTATGGGATGAGCTTTTCGGGTACCTTAACCGTACCGTCAGCCTGCTGGTAGTTCTCCAGGATGGCTGCCACAGTACGTCCTACGGCTATCCCTGAACCATTTAAGGTATGAACAAAGGCAGTCCTTCCCTTATCGGCGGGCCTGTATTTGATGTCAGCACGACGAGCCTGGAAATCCTCAAAATTACTGCAGGAGGAGATCTCTACGTATCTCCCGTAGCTGGGCATCCATACCTCCAGATCATAGGTTTTTGCCGATGAGAAGCCAAGATCCCCGGAACATAGCAGGGATACCCTGTAGGGAAGCCCCAGAAGCTGAAGAACCTTCTCCGCATCATTGGTCAGCTTTTCCAACTCATCATATGAATCCTCGGGCTTAACGAACTTCACCAGTTCTACCTTGTTGAATTGATGCTGTCTTATAAGGCCGCGGGTATCCCTGCCTGCTGATCCGGCCTCCGCCCTGAAGCAGGCACTATAGGCCACATGCTTGATAGGCAGCCGGCTTTCATCAAGGATTTCTTCCCTGTACATATTGGTCACCGGGACTTCGGCAGTGGGAACTAAAAAATAATCCGTATCCGCTACTCTGAAGGCATCCTCTTCGAACTTGGGCAGTTGACCGGTCCCAACCATACTTCTCCTATGGACCATAAATGGGGGAAATACCTCTGTATATCCGTGTTCGGCGGTATGAAGATCCAGCATGAAGTTGACCAATGCCCTCTCCAGCCTGGCTCCATATCCCCTGTAGAAGGTAAACCTGGCTCCTGTCACCTTGCCCCCTGTGGCAAAATCCAATATTCCCAATCCCTCACCTATATCCCAGTGGGCTTTCGGTTCGAAATCAAAGGTTGTGGGTTGCCCCCAAGCCCTTACCGTTTCATTATCCTCATCAGTGTCCCCTGTTGGAACGGATGAATGCGGAATATTGGGTATGGTTAACAGGAACTCATCCAGTTCTTTCTGGACTTCTCTTACCTTGTCGTCCATTTCCTTGATGGTCCCGGATACCTCCTGCATCTCCTTTATTAGATGATCGGCATCCTGTTTCTCTCGCTTCAATTTTGCTATATCCTGGGTCACGGCATTTCTTCTGCTCTTTAGCTGCTCAGTCTGGGCGATATATTCCCTTCTCTTCTTGTCCAGCAATAAAAATTTATCTAGATCAATGTCCTCTTTTCGCTTATTCAACCCTTCTCTTACAAGATCTATACTCTCTCTTATAAATTTGGGATCTAACATAATACACCTCCAAAAAGTTAACAAAAATAAAAAAATCCCGTTCCCTGTAAAAGGGACGAGAAACCCGCGTTGCCACCCTAATTGGGGATAAGTATCCCCCACTCCAATAACGAGATAACGCCTCGCCGACGACATGGCTTACTGTAATTCGGCCTGTAGCTCCGGGATGGATTCGATAAAGGGGTTCACCGGTTTACACCTGCCACCGGTTCTCTTGGGAACCTCAATTCATCTACTATTTCCCTTCATTACCGATCAATGATTTAATACTTGCCTAATATTATACTATATTATTCCGGATATGCAAGAGCAGGTCATATTTTTTATATTTTACATATTTTTTTGATTTGGGAATAGTAGCCTCAATTATAGGAAACCATTTAGTTAGCAGTGGTTTTCTATACAATAATTCTAAAAAAGGATAGTTTTGTTTATATATAATGCTGAATTTATCGAATGTTGTTGAAATTTATTCAATTTAGAGTATAATAGGTTTAAGGGATAATGATAATTTATTAACAATCCTTTCAGGATTAAATGAATTAAGGATACTAGTTGTTTTTTTGACCTCCTTTTATATATATTCATACCGGCTGCCATAAGACAGCCGGTATAATTTTTAGGTACTTTACTCTTTCATCAGGCCATCAATAGTTTAGCCAATCATCATATCCAGGGTACGGGTCAGTTCTGACTTGGGCCGCACTCCAATGACACGCTTTACCTCTTTACCGTCTTTGAAAAATACCAGGGTGGGTATACTCATAACCCCAAATTGTGCAGCCAGGGCGTTGTTCGCATCTACGTCCAGTTTAACAACTGTGGCCTTTCCCTCGTACTCCTTTGCCACCTGTTCCAGAATTGGAGCGATCATCCTGCATGGAGCACACCAATCAGCATAAAAATCAATCAGGACAGGTTTTGTGCTGTCTAACACTTCATTTTTAAAATTACTTTGATTCAGAGATACAATATTTTTACTCATTCTAAATCCCCCTATATAGCAATCGTTATATCGTAATATTATAATATACTATTTTTATTTTTTTGTCAACTCTTTTTTTAAATATTTTATCTGGATCTTAAAGTGGCATTTGAGCCACTTTGAGGGCTGAATATTCCAACCGGCTCTTGGGCTGTTTTTATGGAAAAAACTATTAGACCGACTTATTATTTTTTTTAAGATTGGTGAGACTATAAGGGCATAAAATCAAATCATCCATTGGAATGGAGGGTATTAAGTGGGCTCAAATAAAAAAATAAGGATAATATCGGCGGTAATATTCTTTCTTCTTGGGATTACCTTGGGAATAATTTCAGCCTGGGGATATAAAGTAAGAAATCCTAACCATATACAGTACAGAATCTCTGATATTTCCAACAATGAGCAATCAGCTACCGATATGGGTAAGACCCCTTTCAAAAATGACTTTACCAATGAGCCCGTGGAAATGCCCCAAGATGATAGGGATCAGGAATTGGCTGAAAACCTGTCACCTGATGAAAAGTATTATAGAGAGGCCAGGGTACTACAAAAGAAATACCCTGATATCTTTATAATGAACCAGTCCACCAATAAGAAAAGGATAGCACTGACCTTTGATGACGGTCCTGACAGCAATACCACCCCTGAGATACTTGATATTTTAAAGAAAAATGAAATTCCGGTTACTTTTTTCCTTATAGGTCAGGGTATAGAACGCTATCCCCATATAATAAAAAGAATGATTGATGAAGGGCACCAAATTGCAAACCACAGTTGGTCCCATCTACGACCCACCCTGCTCACGGATGCAGAATTTCTAAGGGAAGTTACATCCGCCCAGGAAACCCTGGTGGATTATGGGAATTTGCCCGTATCCCTCTATTATCGCCCTCCATATGGGCTTCTGACCCAGTCTCAGATTGAGCAGATTGGCGAAAAGGGTTACATGGTTATCAGCTGGTCCGTAGATTCTCTGGATTGGACCGGTTCAAAATCAGAAGAGATCCGGGACAAGATTGTAAGCTCTGTGCATCCCGGAGCTATAATCCTGATGCATTGTGCAGGGGGAAAGGACGGGCGTTTGGAGACAAGAAAAGCCCTGCCCCGGGTTATCGAAACCCTCAGGGAGCAAGGCTATGAGTTTACAACAGTAGATGAACTTTTAAGCAATTAGAAGCCTAGTTCTTGATATCTATACCTCCAAACATGGCAAAACATCTAACCTTTAATTCAGGTTGATTTTGGATAGCTTCACTTGGTGCCCTCGTTTTATTCTCCCATCCGCCAAATAAAGGAGTGCCCGTTACACTTACCTTCCACCGATCCGGAACCTTTACACTTATGCCCCCGAATACGGTGGTCAAATCCAAAAATGCACCTTCGGGCCTTAGATCAGCATCCCGTAAGTCCAGGTCTACACTACCAAATATAGCGGTAGCGGTACCTCCTTTAAAATCCTTGGATACACTTTTGTTTTCCAGACCCGAAAAGATTACAAAATGGTTTAATATATCCTCTCCGGACACGGGTATCCCAATATTTCTTGGTCTTCCAAAGATAACAACTATGCCGAGAATTATTAACAAGGCTGGCCAAAAATATTTGCTAATATCCGCAGGCAGTATATCCAGCTTTCTCAGAAGGAAGAACAGTCCTATAAAGATCAGAACGAGTCCCGATACTGAAGAATTTTCCCTGGAAAATAGCTGACTTACCCCTATCAGGATCAATATAGCAGGCCAATATGTAGATATCAAGGTTGAAAATGTGATTATGTCCATTCTGTCCAGCAAGAATCCAATCCCCAGTGCGATGAACAATATGCCTATAAAAGTACGACCCCGCATGTTTTACCCCCCAATACGTCATTATTAACATCTATGACATCATATAATTAATTCCAGTTTATAGCAGTACTAATAACAAGTCAATATGTTTTTATCGGATACTTTTGGAACATATGATCTTCTGCTGAATCCTTCACCTTTATATGAAATAGTTTAAGGAGAAAAAGCATAATATCTGTGTGTTGAATTTTCGTACCAATAAAGTATCTAATAATGCCAGAAATAAATAAAGCCCCAAGAGAATATCTCATGAGGCTTTTATATATTGGAATCCGGCAGCGACCTACTCTCCCAGGGGGTCTCCCCCCAAGTACCATCGGCGCTGAAGGGCTTAACTGCTGTGTTCGGGATGGGAACAGGTGTATCCCCTTCGCTATCGCCACCGGAAATTGTTATC
>JAAYRX010000152.1 GCA_012518535.1 Clostridiales bacterium
GGAAGGAGAGAAGTTTCAAAAAACACATTACCATAAGCGTTGGTTATATAAAAGCTAAAATAGATTTTTTGAAACTTCAACGATGACGTCACTCTTACAAAGTTAAAGAGCGGTCAATAGCCATTATGTCTTATCAATAGTCTATTATGTATTCAATTGCCAAATTATAAGTAGGAGTATATGTCTCGTCAGCTTACAGCCTCCAAGAGCACTACCGCCTGGGCGGCTATCCCCTGGCCTGTGCCAACAAAACCCAGCCCTTCGGTGGTGGTAGCCTTTATATTAACCATGGATGGGTCTATCTTTAAGGTACTGGCAATGTTTGCCTCCATCTCCTTCAGGTAGGGGGCCATCTTGGGCCTTTGCGCAATGATTATACCGTCTATGTTGCCAACCCTATAGCCGTCGGCCGATATAATCCTCTCTACCCTGGAGAGTAGTTCTATGCTGGATATTCCCTTGTATTCCACCCGACTGTCGGGAAAGTGCTGACCTATATCCCCTTTGCCAAGGGCTCCCAATAGGGCATCCATTATGGCGTGGACCAGGACGTCTGCATCGGAATGGCCTAGCAAGCCCTTGTCAAAGGGTATCTCAACGCCACCTATAATGAGGGGGCGATTATCTGCCAACCTATGTACGTCATATCCTATTCCAACTCTCATAACTCTTCTCCCTGCCTACTTTTTAGAATCCTCCAGGCTATATCTATATCCTCCGGTGTGGTAATCTTTATATTGTCATAACCTCCCGGTATCATATATACCTGACCACCCATATGTTCTACCAGGGCAGAATCGTCGGTGGCTATGTAATTATTCTCCAGGGCATTCCTATGGGCTTCCATAATGAGGGTATATCTAAAGGTCTGGGGGGTTTGGACCTGCCAAAGGGAGTCCCGCCTAAGGGTCCTTCTTACCCTTCCATCGGGATCCGCCTCCTTTATGGTGTCCTTTACGGGCATACCCGCAACCCCTGCACCCCATTTAAGGGCCGACTCAACGCTTTTTTCGATTACCTGGGGGGTTACCAGGGGCCTGGCCCCATCGTGGATGGCCACTATCCCCGCATCCTCAGGTAATGCCTTCAGGCCGTTATAGACGGAGTATTGCCTTTCAGAACCTCCCGGAACCAATGTTACAGGCTTTTGGGCCGGGTAAATATCCAGTATATTCTTCCTTATATCTTCCTCTTCCCCCGGGGCTATCACCAATACTATCCTATGTATGGATTCGGCCCTGTAGAATACATCCAGGGTATGGACGATGACAGGCTTATCCCCAAGGGGCAGGTATACCTTGTTTATCTCTCTGTTCATCCTGGTACCCTTACCGGCGGCCAGGATAATAGCGTAGTTGTTCAATGGTTCCTCCAATTTCTATCCTCTAACTTGCAAATTTCAGCTTCCAGGTGGGGCAGACTTTATTTCCATTCTTTAACTTCTGGCATCTAAATTATATATAATTAAGCGGCGAGATACAACCCGCCGCAAAGTTTTGTATGAAACATTTAATATTTTGCTAATAAGTATTACAATTTGGTTTCAGGGATTTTATACCACCCTGTCCATGGCCTTGGGCTTGGCAAAGATCATCCGTCCTGCGGCTGTCTGGAGCACGCTGGTCACGAGGACATCGATGCTTTCCCCTACGTATTTTTTGCCGCCGTCCACCACTATCATGGTACCGTCATCCAGGTAGGCTATACCCTGGCCCATCTCCTTACCATCCTTTATCACCTGTACCAGCATCTCTTCACCGGGTAGGACCACCGGCTTCAAGGCGTTGGCCAGTTCGTTTATGTTAAGTACGGGCACTCCCTGAAATTCCGCCACCTTGTTAAGGTTATAGTCGTTGGTTATGACCATGCCCTTTAACAGCTGTCCCAGCTTTAAGAGCTTGCTGTCCACCTCCTGCACATCGTCAATATCCTTTTCATAGATGCGTACCGGTATGTCCAGCTCTTTCTGGATCTGGTTCAGAATATCAAGGCCCCTGCGGCCCCGGTTCCTCTTTAGGGCATCGGATGAATCGGCTATATGCCTTAGCTCCTCCAGGACAAAGGCGGGTATGACAAGAGGTCCTTCCACAAACCCGGTCTTGCAGATATCAAAAATCCTGCCATCGATGATTACGCTGGTATCCAATATCTTGGGTTGACTTGCAACGACATCCTGGCCGTGACGATCCTTTCGAACCTTATGCAACAGATCCGACCAATCCAGCTCTCTCCATCTCTTGGTGGTAATACTTATACCCAGGTAGCCAAAGAATAAGTAAATTAAGATCGTCAGTGTAAGGGCCAGCCACCCTATTTGAATTTGTCTAAAGGGGATAGTCACTAAATAAGAAACAAAAAGACCAATTATAAGACCTGAAACCCCAAATAAGATATCCGTTACCGGAACTTCCTGCAGTTTGTGTTCTACCAGTCTAATAAAGTCTACTGTGAATTGTATCAGTCTGTTCGAAAGTATAAAGAATAATAATCCAAATACGATGCCGAATAAGGTATAAATAACGATATCCTGATATCCAATAAGCTCGATACCCCTGTCAGCCAATATGGGGACCGTTGTCCAAGCCAGGGCTATACCGACGGATACACCTACCAGACCAAGGATGATCCTTACTACTCTCCTCAGCATGTGATCACCTCCCTCTTCTATTATTAACATTATAACAGATATTTAAACGGGACACACTTATATTTTTCCTCTATTTGTAACTTATGCCAGTTCTTCTATCGGAAAAATCGATGTCCCTGGGGTGGATCGACCAAGCATGTCGGCTGTCATTATATGTTTTTATAGAACTTCTTAGAAAAAAAGCGCCTTTTAGACGCTTTCACCCTCGATGATGCTATCCACCAATGCAGTGATTTCCTCTTCATCAGCATCCTTGGATAGGGCCAGTTCGCTGATTAGAATCTGTCTGGCATTGCTGAGCATTTTACGCTCTGCAGTGGACAAACCCTTTTCATGATCCCTGAGCATAAGATTCCGCACTACCTCTGCAACCTCATATATATCTCCGCTCTTCATCTTTTCCATATTTTGACGATATCTCTTGTTCCAATTGGAAGACATCTTAGACTTGTCGCCGGACAGAAATGCGACTACCTTATCCACCTCATCATTGGAAATGACTTCCCGGATACCAACCTGTTCTACGTTTGAGGTGGGGATCATGACCTTCATATCACCGACTGGGAATCTCAGAATATAATAGCTCTGTTTTTCCCCCAGGATCTCCTTCTCCTCAATGCCTTCGATGATACCAGCACCGTGCATCGGATAAACCACCTTATCTCCTATATCAAACATGAACGATGCCTCCCTTAATATATTTAACATTA
>JAAYRX010000020.1 GCA_012518535.1 Clostridiales bacterium
CGGATTCCCAGAATCTTCTCCTGGATCGACGGATATACCAGTTGGACAGATCCTCGTTGGCAAATTCCTGGATCCTCCTCACAGCCCTGGTAAGGTCATAGGCATCCATATCCTCTTCCAAGCCCTTCTTCAGCTTGTTGTACTTGGACAGGATCCACCTGTCCAGCTCCGCCCTGGCCTTATAATCCACAAAGAAATTCCTGGGGTCCAGCTTATCGGTATTGGCATATAGGGTAAAGAAATTGTAGACATTCCTTATGGTTACAAAGAACTTGCTGACAACTTCCTTAAGTCCGTCGATATCAAAGCGGGTGGGGACCCAGACCGGCGAAACATACAGTAGGTACCAGCGCAGAGCATCGGCACCGTATTGATCGAACAGCTCAAAAGGATCAACGACAATACCCCTGGATTTGGACATTTTCTTGCCTTCCTTATCCAGAATCAGATCGTTAACCAGGACCCTCTTATAGGGGGATACTCCCATAACAAAGGTTGAGATTGCAAGGAGTGAATAGAACCAACCTCTGGTTTGGTCTATACCCTCGCATATAAAGTCCGCCGGGAAGAGTTCATGGAAGTTTTCCTTATTCTCAAAGGGGTAATGATGCTGGGCAAAGGGCATGGCCCCACTGTCGAACCAGCAGTCGATTACATCCTTCACCCTGCTCATGGTGCCTCCACACTTTGGACATTCCAAATGAACATCGTCCACATAAGGCCTGTGCAGCTCAATGCTTTCATCTATATTCTCTATAGCCCGCTCCACCAGTTCCTTACGGGAACCAATACTCTCATCATAGCCGCAGTCGCATCTCCAGATATTGAGGGGAGTTCCCCAATATCTGGACCTGGATATGGCCCAGTCGTTGAGGTTTTCCAGCCAGTTTCCGAACCTCTTTTCTCCTACATAGTCGGGATACCATGCTACGCTGTTATTGTTTTCGATCAGCTTATCCTTAAGCCTGGTCATTTCAATATACCAGCTGGGCTTTGCATAGTACAGCAGCGGGGTTTGACATCTCCAACAATGGGGATAATTATGCTCCATCCTCTGCTTCCTAAAGAGCTTGCCTTCCTCGGCCAGCCATCTGATAATCTCCGGATCCGCATCCATGACAAATTTGCCCTTCCAGGGGGTCTCCACATAAGTACCCTCCTCATCAACGGGCTGGAGTACCGGTAAGTCATACCTTTGACCTGTATTATAGTCATCCTCACCGAAGGCCGGGGCAGTGTGAACTATTCCCGTACCGTCCTCCACGGTTACGTAATCTGCCAGAGTTACGAAAAAGGCCTTCTTCCCCTCCGGAACGTAGACAAAGGGCATTATCTGTTCATATTCAATATACTCCAAATCCCTGCCCTTTATCTCCTCTATAACCTGATAATCCTCTCCCACCACCTGATCGGCAAGGTTCTTTTCTACATAATAGACCTCTTCACCTGCCTTGATCTTCAGGTAGGTCTCATCGGGATTCACGGTCAGAGCAACGTTGGATGCCAGGGTCCAGGGGGTAGTGGTCCATACCAGGAAGTATTCGTCTGCATCCTTTACCTTAAACTTAACATAAACCGTATCGGTCTTTATTTCCTTGTAGCCCTGGGCAACCTCATGGGATGCCAGCCCCGTACCACAGCGGGGGCAATAGGGCAGGATCTTATGTCCTTCATAGATATATCCCTCTTTAAAGAACTTATCCAGTATCCACCAGACGGTTTCTATATAGTCGTTTTCCAAGGTGATGTAGGGATTATCCAGGTCGATCTCATAGCCCATCCTCCTGGTCATCTCACGCCATTGCTTTTCATAGGCAAATACGGATTCCCGACATTTTTTATTGAACTTGTCTATACCGTATTCCTCTATTTCCTGCTTATTCTTTAGCCCCAACTGCTTTTCTACCTCAATCTCTACGGGCAGTCCATGGGTATCCCATCCGGCCTTTCTCTTAACCTGATATCCGGTCATGGTCTTGTATCTGCATACCGTATCCTTGATAGTCCTGGAAATGACATGGTGGATGCCGGGGTTCCCGTTAGCCGTGGGAGGACCTTCATAGAATAAGTATGATTCCTTTCCCTCCCGGCTGTCTATACTCCTCTGTAGTATATCGATTTCCTCCCACTTCTCCGCAATCCTCTTTTCATTCTCATTGACGGGAAGATTGGATAGGGATCTAAATAATTCCATCTTTGAACTTCCTTTCTTAGTCTCAATATCTATAATAAACAAAAATCCCCGAGTTAAATACTCAGGGACGACTATGCCGTGTTACCACCCAGCTTACAGGCACAAAAATGCCTATCGCTCGTTTCTGTATAACGCTCATCGCGGGGTACCTTACTTACAGTCCATTAAAACGCTTTCGGGTACCAAACTCCCGGGAGATCTTCATAAAGGTTTTTGTGGCAGTCTTTCACCATGTGACCGCCTCTCTGAAAACAAAATATCCTCACTACTGTCCCGTTCATAGTCTGTCTCTGTAATCCAGCAGAATAACCTTAGCAATTATATAATAATCGTTAAAATTCTCAAAAATGTCGATTATTCTTAATAATACTTAATTATCATAGTTTTGTCAAGGAAATATTTCTTCCTCTTATCAGGTCAGCATCATAATAAGGGGTATGGTAACGATGGACAGGATAGTAGACAGGGCCACACATCTGGAAGCCAAGACGGAATTAGCCCCATATCTTTCGGCAAATATCACGGTATTGGCCGCAGCGGGCATGGCGGTCAGCACCACACAGATCCTGAGCAGGTCCCTGTCTACTCCTATTGGTTTTAGCATCACGATGGTCATCAATGGGATAATTAACAGCCTTAGAAGGGAGCCGTAATAAACATCCCATCCGATAAATATTTTCTTTAAATCCGTATCCGCCAGTAGTGCACCTATAATAAGCATGGACAGAGGTGCGGTCATGCTTCCCACCATATCCAGTGTCTGAACGATGGGTTTTGGCAGTTCCAGGGAGAATAGAAAAATAGCCATACCTATTGCCACTGAGAACATTCCGGGATTTAAAAAGGCTTTTTTAATTGATGCCGACTTCCGATCAGAGCTAAAGAGCATTACCCCATAGGTCCAAACAAAGATATGGAATACGACATTGTATATGGAGGCATAAAAGACTCCCATCCTCCCGTATAAGCTCTCCGCCACCGGAAACCCCATAAAACCGCAGTTGGAAAAGACGATTATAAACCTTAGCACCTTCTCCTTATCAAGGGGAAATTTCACAAAAAGATATCTGCCCAATATGGCAGTAAAACCATGAATTGCAAAAGAAAAAGCAAAGACTATTCCCGCATTTATCAGCATATCCGGCGAAAACTTGAAGTTAAAGGATAGCACCACCAAAAATGGTGACGTAATGTACAGCAACAGTTCGGACAATCGTTTCCTGACCTCTTTGTTGATTATCCCCCTTTTAGCCGCTATCATACCCACAATCATTATTAGAAATAGGACCATTACCTGCTCAATTACTGGATTGTCACCCAATTTCCATCCCCCAAAATAGGCCTTTCCATTTAATAAGCCAATATTTTACATAACCAGTGTTAAAACACTCAATAGCCATTATACCATAGGATTCCCTGTCCTTATAGCCCAAATCCTGGGCTTTTGTGTCTCCTAGAATTCAGCTGACCCTACAGTCCTGGGGAAGGGGATGACATCGCGGATGTTGCTCATACCGGTCATATACATGATAGCCCTTTCGAACCCCAGCCCATAGCCGGCATGCTTCGTGCCGCCGTACCTTCTAAGGTCCAAATACCACCAATAGTCTTCCCTGTTCATGCCCATTTCAGCTATGCGCTTTTCCAAAATATCAAGTCGTTCCTCTCTTTGGCTGCCGCCGATGATTTCTCCCACCCCGGGCACCAACAGATCCATGGCAGCCACCGTCTTGCCATCATCGTTGAGCCTCATATAGAAAGCTTTTATATCCTTAGGATAATCCGTTACAAAGACAGGCTTCATAAATACCTTTTCAGTCAAATATCTCTCATGCTCCGTCTGGAGATCGCATCCCCATTCAACGGGAAAGGTAAATTCCACACCGGACCTCTTTAGAATATCCATGGCTTTGGTATAGGTAATCCTTTCAAAGTCCGAATTTACTATCAGGTTTAGCCTGTCCAGGAGTCCCTTTTCAATAAACCTATTGAAAAATTCCATCTCCTCGGGGGCATGCTCCAATACATAGGATATTATATACTTGAGCATTTCCTCCGCCAGGTCCATATTATCCTCAAGGTCCGCAAAGGCGATCTCCGGCTCCAGCATCCAGAATTCTGCAGCATGCCTTGCTGTGTTGGAGTTCTCAGCCCTAAAGGTCGGGCCAAAGGTGTAGATCTTTCTGAAGGCATGGGCATAGGCCTCTCCCTCCAGCTGGCCGCTAACTGTAAGGCTTACTTCCTTGCCGAAAAAGTCCTGGGAATGGTCCACCTTCCCGGAATCATCAAGGGGTAAATTATCTAGGTCCAGGGTTGTCAGCCTAAACATCTCCCCTGCCCCTTCTGCATCACTGCCGGTTATGATGGGGGTGTGGACATAGACGAAATCCCTATCATTGAAGAACTTATGTATGGCATATGCTGCAAGGGAACGTACTCTAAATACCGCCGAAAAGGTATTGCTCCTGGGCCTTAGGTGGGCAATCTCCCTCATAAACTCCAGGGAATGGCGCTTCTTTTGAAGGGGATAGTCGGGTGTCGAGCTCCCCATTAATTCTACACTATGGGCCTTCACCTCAAAGGGCTGCTTGGCTCCCGGAGTTAAAACCAGTTTACCGGTCACCTGGATTGCGGATCCCACGTTAAATCTGGATATCTCCTTGAAGTTGTCAAGATCTTCCTCATATACAATCTGAATGTTCTTAAAAAACGTGCCGTCGTTGAGCTCTATAAACCCGAAGCTTTTTGAAGCTCTCACGGTCCTGACCCATCCGGCCAAAGTGATGACTTGATCCTTATAACTTTCAGGATCCCTATATATACTCTTTACCAATGTCATGGACATTCAATTACCTCCCTATCGATATTACATCTACAAGTTCATCCCCTGCACAGGTGAATTACACCCATTGACCCTGTTACTCATCTGAGACCGGGAATAGACCTTTTAATTGGTTAAAATACATTATAAAAAAACCGGTTCCTTGCTAAAATCGAAATACTTAAGCAGTAAGATAACCTCTTGTGCCAGCTCAATAGCCATTACCGACATATGTTTGACTGGCATAACTCGTTAAGATCTGGACTTATGCATTGGGAAGCCCAATCATAACAATTCTTTTCTTAATTGTTCATCGGATTTCATGGACAGATAGGCAGGTGGGACATCCAATACCGTTTTCGCCCCGACCTGGCCTTCCAGGGCCATCCTATATGCTGCCCTGGCATAAGTCGTTAACACGCTGCCGGTAAATTCTGGATTGCTCCCCAAATCCAAAGAAAATTCAACGATCTGATCATGCTGTTGATGATGGCCGGTCTCCCCGCTCCGGATGACAATACCTCCATGGGGCATTCCTGCATGGTTGGCCTTAAGCTCTTCTTCTTCTATAAATATGACTTCTGTATCATAGTCTTCGAAATAATTGGGCATGGTCTTTATCTGATTTTCTAATCTTTCCCTGTCAGCCCCCTCCTCGGCTACCACATAGCATTGTCTAAGGTGCCTTTCACCGGGGGTGAGTATGGGATTCTCCCCTCTCCTTACGCTATCCAGAGCTTCTTCCACAGGAATGGTATATTGGACTGCATTCTTCACTCCGGGTACCCGTCTTATGGCATCGGAATGGCCCTGGCTCACACCCCTGCCCCAGAAGGTATAGGTATTCCCCTTGGGCAGGACAGCTTCCTGGATCAGACGGTTGACAGAAAAAAGGCCCGGATCCCATCCTACCGAAATCATGCTTACCTTGGATGCCTTTTTGGAGGCTTCATCCATTATTGCAAAGTATTCCGGGATTTTTCCATGATTGTCGTAGCTGTCCACCGTGTTGAACATACCGGCAAGACAGGGGCCTTGTTCGGGTAAATCCGTCGCCGAGCCGCCACAGAGTATCATTATATCTATCTTATCAACATAGGATTCCACTTCTGAGATATGTACAGGTTTTGCTTGAGAGGTTTCCAGGGTCATAGCCTCCGGATTACGTCTTGTAAAAACTGCAACGAGTTCCATATCAGGGTTATGGCTGAGGGCCGCCTCCACACCTTTACCCAGGTTGCCGTAGCCTACAATGCCGATTCTTATCCTCTGATTCACTTCATTCTACCCCCTAATTGATCGGACAATTAGCCCCCGCCGGTTAGGCGGGAGCTTCCTAGTCCAAAAAATCCAACTGTTCCTTCCTATGGGCCTGTTTTTCCCTTGTCTTGCCCAGGGTTTCATCGTCCATACGCGAAGCATTGTTCTCCAGGTACCCGTCGCTGAATTCCAGGTTCCTCTTCAGGTTCTCCCTTTCGTCAACCTCCTCATGCTTCCCGTAAGCGATTATATTCTTAAGGTTATCCATTCTGTTTTCCCGTTCCTCTTGTATCTTTAAGGCATGTCTCAGGTTATCAGGATCCGATATATCAGAATGCTCCTCCAGGTGCCTTTGAGTGCGAACATAGCGATTATTGATATCCAACAATTCCTCTATTCGACGTTCATTGGCCAGCTTGAGCTCATCCTTGCTGTCTATACCCTTGATTTCCTTTTGATTCCGGTCCACAGAATTCCTCCCTTCATCATACAATCGATATTATTTTCCCCCATAATTCGATTTATATTTTAGCGAAGAATCCCATGGAAACTCATGTAGAAAAATTTCAAAAATCTCAGCTTATGTTTCCTTTTAGACCGATTTCATCAGCAACCTTCTGCATCCCCTTAATGGTCTCAGCCATAACTTCGCCCAGTTCCATTCCCAGCATCTGGACGCCCTTTTCTATTATCCCCCTGTCGACTCCGGCCGCAAAACTCTTTTGTTTCCATTTCTTTCGTACGGATTTTGTCGTTAAATCCAGTATACTTTTACTGGGACGCATAAGAGCTGTCGCTGCTATTAGACCTGTCAGTTCATCAATGGTATACAGAACCTTTTCCATCTTTTCCTCAGGCTCAACATCGGAGCAAATTCCCCATCCATGGCTTACTACCGCACGGATGTAGTCCTCCGGCCAGCCCCTTTCCGTCAATATTTCCCTGGTTTTTGTACAGTGTTCATCGGGATACTTTTCATAATCCAAGTCATGGATCAGACCTATAATACCCCATTTTTCCTTATC
>JAAYRX010000021.1 GCA_012518535.1 Clostridiales bacterium
ATGATGCCTTCAAGCCAGGGAAGACCCCTGCCTTATAAAATGCCTTAAGGATTATAATGATTACAGGCCCCAGCAGCATACCCGGAACACCCATAAGCCTCAGGCCTACATACATGCTAAACAGGGTAACCAGAGGATGCAGCCCCAAGGACTGGCCGACGATCTTCGGCTCCAGGATTTGCCTTATTATAAAGATGATGATATAAAGGATCAAAAATCCCAGACCCTGGGCCACATTGCCCATGAAAAAGTTAATAATGGCGGTGGGAATTAGGACGGTCCCCGTCCCCAGCACAGGCAATATGTCCACTATGGCAGTAATCAGGGCAAAGAAGAATGCGTATTTTACCCCTATTATACTATAGCCCACGAACAACTCTAAAAAGGTTATGAGCATTAAAATCATCTGGGCTTTGATAAAGCCCACCAGGGCCAGGAGCATATCATTCCTGAGGCTCCTCATCCTCCCAAACCAAAGGGGCGATATCCGCTTTGAAAGATAATCGGATATCTGCCTGCGATCCCGGCTCATGAAGAAGGAGGATACCAGGGTGACTATGATAAAGACCAGGACATCCGGCAAAAACTTTACAAAGTTCACCATGCCCATAACCATGGCCATAAGGGTTGATGAAACCTCGGAGGCTATCTTGGTCAGCCTGGGGGCATCCATTTTTATACTCTGCTCAATGGCATCCGCCAGGCTCCTGGGCAGACTCAGAAATATGTCCTGCCCCTTTTCCAAGAGGGATTCAAAATAATCTATCATAGGGTTAAAATCCATCCTGGATAACTCCAGAGCCAATCTCCACAGTTCAACGGTTAATTTATAAAAGGTGAAGAAAAAGATTCCCCCCACTATCACCACGAAGAGCAATAATGAAACTGCTACGGCAGGGCCTCTGGGAAGCTTGAGCCTCTTTTCCAAAAAGGACACCAGGCCCTCAATGGATATCATAATGATGAAAGCCGTCAAAAAAGGTGCTATATACTTGAGCAGCTGGGTAAAGAAGAGGAAGATCCCAGCAATTATGAGTAGCGCTATACCCAACCACTTTAAAATATACTTCGTTCTAGTCGTTAGCCTAACCATACCCCTCTTGCTCCTATCCTATCTGTATCCGTAGTAACCATCTCTATCGTTGAAATATCCGTCTTTTTCAATCTTCATGAAATGGTCCATCAATATATCGATAAACTCATCGTTGGAATTGGTTCGCATCAGGTCGTTGATTACTATTTCAGTCACCCTGTCGGGCCTGCCTTCGCTCAGGTTTTTCCGCATTGCGTAAACACCCTGCAGCTCCTTTTGGGACAGGAGTAGCTCTTCCCTTCGAGTTCCGGATTTGCTGATATCCACAGCGGGGAAGATCCTCTTCTCCGACAGACGGCGGTCCAAATGGATTTCCATGTTGCCCGTGCCCTTAAATTCCTCATAGATCACCTCATCCATTCGGCTCCCGGTATCTACCAGGGCAGTTGCGATTACGGTGAGGCTGCCGCCCTCTTCAATGTTTCTGGCGGCACCGAAAAATCTCTTGGG
>JAAYRX010000022.1 GCA_012518535.1 Clostridiales bacterium
AAGCTCTTAAGGCGTCCTGCCTTAAGCTACGGCTTTTCTGTATTCCATAAGCCAAGTTTTCTTAACCAAATCAATGAAGTCATCCGCTTATCAATAGCCTATTACCGTTACACACACTAATTCAGTTGGCTATATGTAAGCATTTTGACATATCAGTAAAGCTACTGGGGAGGATGGATTTGTGGAAGCGGATTCCAAATAAGCACAAGGCTAATCCTGTCTAAGGATATGAATTTATGGAAGATTTATTATATGCATCAGTAGTTACAGCAAATCAAAATACTCATGGGGGAATTCATATTGTCAAACTTTCTACTTAGTACTATCATTGGTGCCAGCGCAGGGATTGTTGGAACGGGATTGGGAGGAGCAATGGCCTTTGTTTTGGAGAGGCCAGGGAAAAGATTCCTGAGCATGCTGCTCAGCTTTTCATCGGGCCTCATGATAGCGGTGGTGTGCTTTGATCTATTACCAGAGGCCTTTGAAATAGGAGGCCTTTTTTACGGCCTTTTGGGTACAGCCCTGGGTGTAGTGGCTATTATAGTCTGCGAGGAGTTTATAATCAAGCGGATGAGCAGAATAAAAAGCGGCTACTCGTCCAACAAATATATACAGACGGGAATATTGGTGGGAATCGGCATAGCCCTGCACAATATACCGGAGGGTTTGGCCATAGGTTCGGGGTTTACTGCCAGGATGTCATATGGATGGGAATTGGCCCTTATAATAGCCCTACATGATATCCCCGAGGGAGTAGCCATGGTCACTCCAATGATAATAGGAGGAGCCGGTCCCTTTAAAGCCTTTATGGCAGCGGTGGCTGCTGGGATACCTACGGGGATAGGCGCAATGATAGGCTATTTACTGGGCGAAATCTCTCCCCTGCTCATATGTATATGCTTAGGCTTTGCCGGGGGAGCCATGTTGTATATAACATGCAACGACTTAATCCCGGAATCAAAGGAATTACACGGAGGAAGAGGATCAACCATAGGGCTCATAGTCGGGATTATGGCGGGTATTCTGATAATCTCAGCTGTTTAGTGAACACAGGGGGGCGGTCCCGCTGTGTTTCTTGTGTACTTCCCTATGTTTATTTAAGGAGTAAGATTGAATTGGAGACCAAGGTATATAAAATAAATGATATAGAAAAGGATTTTTGGGCAATAGACGAGGCGGCAGCCTTGATACGACAGGGTCAAGTGGTCGCCTTTCCTACTGAAACGGTGTATGGTCTGGGAGCCAACGCCTTGGATGGACAAGCAGTGGATAGGATATTCAAGGCCAAGGGCAGGCCCAACGACAACCCATTGATAGTGCATGTTTCAAGGAGGGGGGATATAGAGCCCCTGGTCTTGGAGGCACCGCCTGAAACCCATGCTCTGATGGAGGCCTTTTGGCCAGGCCCCCTTACCATCATATTAAAAAAATCGGGAGTGGTGCCCCATGAGACAACGGCGGGCCTTTCTACCGTGGCCCTTCGCATGCCCAACCATCCCATAGCCCTTGCCCTCATAGAAAGGTCCGGGGTCCCTCTTGCAGCACCCAGTGCCAATACTTCCGGAAGCCTAAGCCCTACCACAGCCCAACACGTATTGGAGGATCTTTCCGGTGCCATTCCCATGATTCTGGATGGGATCTATCCCTGCCGGGTAGGGCTGGAATCCACGGTTCTGGATATGAGCGGCGAAAACCCTATCATCTTAAGGCCCGGAGGGATCACCCCCGGGATGCTGAAAGAGGTCTTAAGGTGCGTTGATCTGGATGAGAGCATCCTGAAGCCCACCGATCCCAGGCACAGTCCCAGGTCGCCGGGTATGAAGTATAAGCACTACGCCCCCAGGGCTCAGGTCGTCATATTCAAGGGTTCCAGTTTAGAGATGATGGCGGATAAGATAAATGATGCCCTGGATGAATACCTTGGCCGGGGTTTGAAGGTGGGTATATTGGCCTCGGATGAGACCCTCAGCCATTACAGCCAAGGTGAAATAATCAGCATGGGCAGCCGGGAGGATCCTGCAGCCATAGCTACAGGGCTCTATGCTTCCTTGAGGGAATTTGACAAGGCCGGCGTGGACATAATACTAGCTGAATGGGTTGAAGAAGAGGAAGAAGGCCTTGCCATTATGAACCGGATGATCAGGGCAGCGGGATTTCATGTGGTAGATACATCCCGGTAAAGGAGGGAGTCCCGCTCCGGGAATATGGCAGGGGTAAAAAATCTATGGACAAGGAGTTGAAAAATAAAAATGAAAAACTTACTATTCGTATGTACCGGTAATACCTGCAGAAGCAGCATGGCAGAGGCCTTGTTTCGACGTATGGTAAAGAGTTCCGGTGCGGATAGCTTGGCAGACCTTGAAGTTTCCTCTGCAGGTGTATCAGCCAGAGGGGGGGACAGGGCCAGTCCCAATGCCATAAAGGCCATGGAGGAGCTGGGAATCGACCTATCCCGTCATAAGACCCGGCAGTTGACCCAGGACATGATTGATCGGGCGGACCTGATCCTTACCATGACAGAGGGTCATAGGGATTTTATAAGGGTTATGGATCCCGGTGCCAGGGATAAGACCTTTACCTTAAGGGAATATACCGATGACGATGCTATCAGGGGCGGGGATTTGGATATTGAAGATCCCTTTGGCGGTTCAGTTGAGGTTTACCGCAGCAGTGCCATGAAAATAAAGGAGGCCCTTCACAGGCTTTTGGAGCGATTGGCAGGAGGATATACTCAAGGCAAATAAAGTTGCACAGGAAGATTTAAAAGTATATAATGTAAAAAAGCATTTTAAAGAATCATTACTTGTCGAAAATTGCATATCTACATAGGAAAAGGAGGAATAGGAGATGTCAAATGTAAAAATTATTGATCATCCTCTGATTCAGCACAAACTAAGTTTAATTCGAAATAAAGACACGGGTTCAAAGGAATTTCGGGAGTTGGTTGAGGAGTTGGCCCTCCTTATGGGCTATGAAGTTACCCATGATCTACCCTTGGAAGATATAGAGATAGAAACTCCCATAGGTCCCACGACGGCAAAGATAATAGCCGGGAAAAAGGTCGCCATCGTGCCCATCCTAAGGGCAGGATTGGGGATGGTGGACGGGATGCTGAGACTGATTCCGGCTGCCAAGGTAGGCCATATAGGCTTGTATCGGGACCCGGAGACCTTAGAGCCCATAGAATACTACTGTAAGCTTCCCATGGACATAGGGGAGAGGGATTTAATCGTTGTGGATCCCATGCTGGCGACAGGGGGATCGGCCTCTGCAGCTATAGCCTTTCTCAAGAAAAGGGGAGTTGGAAATATAAAACTGGTATGTTTGGTTGCAGCACCGGAGGGTATTGATAGGATAAGGAAGGATCATCCGGATGTTAATATCTTTGTGGCAGCCGTGGACGAATGCTTAAACGAGCATGGATACATAGTACCGGGCTTGGGAGATGCCGGTGACAGACTTTTCGGTACCAAATGATATATATTTAGGAGCTGGTAGAATGTCTTCTATGGAAGTTATAAACAGGATAAAGGAGGCAGAAGCCCGGGCTGAGGAGATTAGGAAGGAAGCTCAAGAGGAGGCCCGGAAGATTTTAAACAGAGCCCAGGACGAGGCGGAAGACCTGGCTCGTAATCTCCGCAGGGAAACCATAGAGCGGGGAAACAGGCTTATGGCTGAAACGGAAAGCCAGGTCAAAAAGGAGATAGAAGCCCTGGGAGAAGAGAATAAGGCCCTGATTTCCAAACTGAGGACCGATGCCGAGGCTAATCTGGATGAGGCGATTTCTTTTGTAGTTGGGAGGATCGTGAAAGACTATGGCCGTAATTGAGATGAAGAAGGTTATCCTGGTTGGGATGCAGAATGAGAAAGAGGATATACTAAAAGTCATCCAATCCATGGGAAACCTGGAGATAATGGGCATTGAAGAACAGGGTGGGGAGCAGGACGATGAAGAAACCCTGGATATGGTCTGGGAAGAGGATCTAAGGGCCATGGAAGAGGCGGAAGCCCAACTATCCAGGGTGGAATTTGCCTTAGATCTTTTCAATAGGTATAAGCCTCAAAAGAAGGGACTCTTCGATGAAAAACCCCAGGTTGAGGCCCGTGAACTCCTTGAGATTTTGGATTCCCGGGAAGAAATCCTGAAAATTGCGGATCAATGCAGGAGCCTGGAAGAGGAACTCGGTGAGTTGGCCCTTAGGGAAAACAGGTTAAGCAACACTATTGGCCAAATGGAGCCCTGGCTGTCTTTAGACATTCCCCTGGACAGGATTGGGGATACCCCGACTACCAGGGTTGTTGCTGGATCTGTAGACAGAGGTGCTGTACATAGGTTTTTGGATGCTATTGATGCCATGGCTGATGAGCCTGTTTTTGTGCGGGAACTGGGTGAAACCAGGGAGGATACCTGCTTTTTTATTGTATACCACAGATCCCTGGAAGGGGATGTACAGTCCATACTCAGTGAGTTTGCCTTTAACAGGGCAAGCTTTGGGGGATTCAGCGGGACTGCCCAGAGGATAACAGCTGATTCCAGGGAAGAGTTAAGGGAGATTTCAAGGTCAAGGGATGATATACTTGAGGCAATAATTGAGCTTACCGACCTAAGGCCACAGTTGGAACTCCTCTACGATGCCCTCCTTATAGGACTGGACAGGTACAGGGCTATACAGAATCTGGAGAAGACCCGTAGCACCTTTGTGCTTAAGGGCTGGGTACCGGCAGAGCAATCGGATGAGTTTGTGGCAGTCCTTGGGAAGGAGTTTAAAGACATCTTTATTAAGCTCCGGGACCCGGATCCCGACGAAGAATTTCCCGTAGCATTGGACAATCCGGGCCTTGTCTCCCCCTTTGAGATGGTGACGGACCTGTATAGTACGCCAAACCCAAGGGAATTGGATCCCAATGCCGCAATGGCTCCCTTCTTTGCCATATTCTTCGGTATAATGATGGGGGATGCCGGGTATGGCCTGCTTATGGCCCTGGGAGCCTATTTACTGTTAAAAAAGATGAAACCCCAAGGCAATACCAAAAAGTTGGTCTCGGTAATATTTATCGGTAGTATTTTTACCTTTATATGGGGTGCCATCTTTGGAGGATGGTTTGGAAACGCCGGAGAACTCTTTGGCATACCTCCCCTCTGGTTTAATCCCTCGGCGGAACCTATCAAGATGCTGGTGTTCTGCTTTGCCCTGGGAGTAATCCATATCTTTGCCGGGATAGGGGTCAAGGCCTATGTTAACATACGGAAGGGGCGCATCCTGGATGCCATATTCGACCAGGGTCTATGGTATGTATTCTATATCGGCCTGATACTATGGCTGGCAGGCGGAATGGCCGGTCTTGGTCCGACTTTTTCCCAGGTGGGCAAGAACATGACCATAGTGGGAGCCGTCGGCCTGGTCTTAACTCAGGGTAGGGATAAGGACAATATTTTTGCCAAGTTCTTTTCCGGACTGTTGAGCCTGTACGATGTAACCGGATTTTTAAGCGATGTCCTTTCCTATTCCAGGTTGTTTGCCCTGGCCCTGACCACCGGAGTTATAGGGACGGTAATAAACCAGCTGGGCATTATGGCGGGTAAAACATGGTATGGCTGGATAATAGCCGCAGCTGTGCTGATAGGCGGCCATGTCTTTAATATAGCCATAAACGTATTGGGTGCCTTCGTCCATA
The DNA here is from genome assembly GCA_012518535.1 of Clostridiales bacterium. Lineage (GTDB taxonomy): Bacteria > Bacillota > Clostridia > Caldicoprobacterales > UBA3941 > UBA3941. Next base: position 5,677 of record JAAYRX010000022.1, read on the forward strand.
CCAGCCGTCTTCAGTATATTGAGTTCTACGGAAAGTTCTACCAGGGCGGTGGCAGATTGTTTAAACCCCTGGGTATGAGGACAAAGTACAGGGATATTAAAAGATAGGATATTATTGTTGTTTAATAATAAATAATATAAGAATCATCAACTTCTAGGAGGTATTTCTTATGGAATTAGGTTTAATCTTAGCAATAAGCGGAGGCGCATTGGCAGTAATCCTGGCAGGCATAGGCTCGGTCCTGGGGGTAGCTATGGCAGGACAGGCTGCAGCGGGGGTTGTAGCCGAAGATCCGGACAAGTTCGGTTCCGTATTATTACTGCAGGCACTGCCGGGAACCCAGGGAATCTATGGAATGCTGATTGCCTTTATCCTTATGGGTAAAATCGGTCTCTTGGGTACACCTGTGTCTGTCACCACTGCACAGGGATGGCAGCTCTTTGCCGCTTGCCTGCCCATAGCCATAATGGGGCTTTTATCGGCTATCTACCAAGGAAGGACAGCCCTGGCCGCCATCGCAATGGTAGCTAAAAGGGGTGAGA
>JAAYRX010000153.1 GCA_012518535.1 Clostridiales bacterium
CTTTTTCTAACTCACCGAATAAGAACCGGCTATACACTCCTTTGTGTAGCCGGTTTTTCTATCTATACTGTCTTAATCTTACGGCCTTTAATTACACATATAATGTTTTCTTTTCCTTCGACTAAAGGCAACAAATCAATTTTAGTCAGAAATGACAATACACCCTAATTCATGGTATAATGATTGGATGGAATAGTTACTTATATGCATAATGGCTATTGATCGCTTCTGCCGTCATCCGCTTATCAATAGCTCATTATGATGCACGCCCACTGTACGGGTAAAGTAATTTATTCGTAGGTTGGAGATTTGAACTTCATGTTTCAGTACAGTTACTAGGGAGGATGGATTTGTGGAGGCTGACGGAATAAACAATCCTCTTATGAACAAATATAAATTAGCTTTCAATAGCCATTATGTTTTGACAGTAATATGTATGGTAGCTAGCATAGAATAATACGGCGAAATAGAAAGGACGAATGAATGCTTAATATAGATATAGATGCTATAAGGGAGGAATGCCTCCTCCCCAGCACCTTCCAGCGAGGAAGAACCTACTACCGCCAAAGGCGGGTAAGATCCCTGAAGCTAAAACGAAAGGATCTGATGATAGAGGGATCGGTTAAGGGCACCAGGACCTATAATGTAAGTGCCACCTTCAATCATGACGGGAATTTGGTGGAAACCGACTGTGATTGTGCAGCCATAAGAAGATATTGGGGCCCCTGCAAGCATATAGTGGCCCTGCTGCTAACCATCATGGAGCATGACGCCAGGGGCAGCTTTGACGGCCTGATCGAGGTTAAAAAGCCTGAGCCCTCAAAGGCCACGGACCGGCTCTTTGAGCTCTTTGGCCAGATGGGGCAATGGGAGAGGAAAACCATAGCCATGGAGATTACCTATGAGGCCAATGAGCACCTCGATAGGGAGGATATCCCGGCGGGCTACCTCTACCTGAAGATAGGGGAATCCAGGCTCTACGTTGTAAGAAATATCCCAAACCTCTTAAAGGCCTACAGGAACGGCCAGGCCCTGGAGTTTGGCAAAAACTTTACCTACGATCCCGCCGTCCATACCTTCAGCCCCACCGATAAGAGGCTTATGGATCTTATGACTGAGGTTTACGAGGTACAGGACCTTATAGACAGCGCCAGCTTTTACAAGACCAATGGAATCTTCAGCGACAGGAGGATGGCCCTCACCGATGCCAGTGCCAGAAGGTTCTTCTCCATCATGGAGGATAGGCCCTTTAATCTCATGTGCGGGGGTAATACCTACAAAGACATAGAGATAGTAAAGGAGGATCTACCCGTAAGCTTTGACCTGGGTAAGGGTCAGAAGGATCTTTTGCTCACCATAGACATGGGCAGGGAGATCCATCCCCTCATAAAGGGCGGCCAATATATCCTCATGGATGGCAGAATCTACAAGCCCGGTGAGAAGCAGCGTACCGGCCTTGCCCCCTTTTATGACACCTTGACCCAGGCGGGAAGCAGAAGTTTTCGCTTTTCCTGGGAGGAGGGCGAGCGCTTTGTATCCGAGGTCCTGCCCCAGGTTGAGGGTGTGGGCAAGGTCCATATAAGGCCTGAACTGGAATCCGTCATGGTAAGGGGAGAACTTCACACCGAGATCTACCTAAGGCCCCAGGATAGCGGCGTAGGCTGCGATGTAAAGTTCGTCTACGGGGATAGGGAGATAAATCCCTTTGGAGGTAACAATGGAGAGACCGGTCCGGAGGATGGCAGCATTCTCATAAGGGACTTAAAGGGAGAGCAGCAGACCCTGGACATCCTGAACGAGTATGGTTTCAGCGTCCGGCCGGGAAGCGCCCACCTGGAGGATGAAGCAGCCACCTTTGAATTTATCTGCAGCGGTATACCAAGGCTGCAGGAGCTGGCCCATGTCTACTATTCCGAGGACTTCAAGGGCTATGTGACCCGGAGGAAGTTTTCCTATTCCGGTGGCATAAGGCTGAACAACCGTATAGATATGCTGGAGTTTAACTTTAGCTTAGACGGCATTGACCCCGGTGAGCTGGGAGACGTCCTGGGAGCCCTGAAGGAGAAAAAGCGCTACTACAGGCTGAAGGACGGGTCCTTCCTAAACCTTGAGGGGGAAGACCTAAGGGATATAACGGACCTTTTGGAAGAGCTTGATATATCCCCCAGGGACCTGTCCGGGGACCAGGTTTTACTCCCCAAATACCGGGCCATGTTCCTGGATGAACACCTGGAGGAGGCGGGTATGAAGGGCTTTAGCCGGGATGATGCCTTCAAGGATCTGGTGAGAAACATCACAAGGCCCCAGGAGCTTGACATATCCCCGCCCCCTGGCCTGAAGGATATACTAAGGGGCTATCAGGCCTTTGGCTTTCGCTGGCTGAAGACCCTGGCATCCTACGGCATGGGCGGCATATTGGCCGATGACATGGGTCTGGGGAAGACCCTTCAGGTAATAGCCCTTCTCCTGTGGGATAAGGAGGAGAGGGGTCAAAAACCCTCCCTGGCTGTAGTGCCCACCTCCCTTGTATACAATTGGGAGGACGAGGTAAAGAAGTTTGCCCCTGATCTAAAAACCCTGACCCTTGTAGGAACCAGGGAAGAGCGGATGGAGAAGTTGAAGGATATAGAAGGGGTGGACCTTGTCATAACCTCCTACCCCCTTATAAGGCGGGACGGGGATGAGCTTGGGGAATACTCCTTCAGGTATTGTATACTGGACGAAGCCCAGCATATAAAGAACCCGGACTCCCAAAACTCCAAAATGGTTAAGTCCATCAGGGCCGAGGCCCGGTTCGCCCTGACCGGTACCCCTATGGAAAACAATCTAACCGAGCTCTGGTCCATCTTTGACTTTATCATGCCCGGCTATCTATACTCACAGACCAAGTTCAGAAGGCAGTTTGAGAGCCCCATAATGAAGGACCGGGACGAAAGGGCGGCCAAACGGCTCTCCTTCCACATCAAGCCCTTTATCCTAAGAAGGCTTAAGGGAGATGTCCTGAAGGAGCTGCCGGAGAAGATAGAGCACCGGGTAACGGCGGAACTGACCGTGGATCAAAAGAGGGTCTACCTGGCCTATATGCAAAGGATCAGGGAGGATATCGAAAGGGAGATAGAGGAAAGGGGCTTTAACAACAGTCAGATAAAGATCCTGGCAGGCCTCACCCGCCTAAGGCAGGTATGCTGCCACCCCTCCACCTTCCTGGAAAACTATCGCGGCGGAAGCGGGAAGATGGAGCTTCTGGAGGATATCCTGGATGACGCCTTGAGTGGTGGGCATAGGATCCTCCTGTTCTCCCAGTTTACCGGCATGCTGGCCATAATAAAGGAGTTTTTGGACAGTAAGAAAATTGAGTATCTCTACCTGGACGGCTCAACCCCCACCAGGGAAAGAGGGGAATTGGTCCGGGACTTTAACGCCGGCAAGGGTGAAGTTTTCCTGATCTCTCTAAAGGCCGGAGGAACGGGACTGAACCTGACGGGGGCCGATACCGTAATCCACTTTGATCCCTGGTGGAACCCGGCCGTAGAGGACCAGGCCACGGACAGGGCCCACAGGATAGGCCAGGACAAGGTGGTCCATGTTATGAAGCTCATCACCCGGGGGACCATCGAGGAGAAGATCTTTGCCCTCCAGCAAAAGAAAAAGGAGCTTATAGATACGGTCATAAAACCCGGCCATACCCTGCTCAGCAAGATGACTGAAGAGGAGATAAGGGATCTGTTTGCAGGCTGAGATGAAAAGAATTCATTTATATGTTATA
>JAAYRX010000154.1 GCA_012518535.1 Clostridiales bacterium
CGCTATTATTCTTAAACTCAAACACAGAAAAGCTTGAATGGGACATATCAAAGCTAGACCAAAATAGATGGGGCGGTATCTGTAGCAAATGGGACATCCAGGTCAAGCCGAAACCTTGGTGACAAAATAGGGCTACCTTGTCCTCATTTGGCCTGATAATTTTATATACGCTTCCCTTGCGTTCATAGCCTAGTTTGAACAAAAATTTATCCGAAGCATCAATTAATTCATCATATCCCTTTTTACCATCTATCATTTGCAGACCTTTAGCCTTATACCATGAATCACCCAAATTTACGGTCTCGTCATTTTTTAAAACGGTAGTTTGCTGACTAAAAACCCATGATGTACTCCCATCCGGCATTATACCCGCAAATCTTTCCCAGGCCTCGGACTCACTGGTCCATGGCTCTATATTACATTCTAGTCCCAACAGGTCACAGGTTGCCTTCGCTGTTTCTCTTGCCCTTCCCAATGGGGATGAGTAGACTAGGTCAACACCATATACCCCAAGTCTCTTAGCCAAGGCATCAGCTTGTAGTTTCCCTTTTGGAGTTAGAGTATCGGTGGTATAATCCGGGTCGCCATGTCTAATAACGTATAGAATCATTTAGAACTGCCCCCTTGTGTTGTTATATTACAAAACAAATATGAGAACCGTTGACAAATACCCATCAACGGCATTCAAACTTTATAACCACCAATAATTGTACACTATTTTTGACTATTTAGCAAAATAGGCTCCATTTCTACATAATAACCCAAAAAGCCGATTAAGGGTTTAATCCCCTTAATCGGCAAGTGTTAAAATCCCGGGTCTGTAAAACTACAACTCAGTTGTTCGCTTTTTACGGTGTCAGATTAAGTTATACCTAGATCCTTAACCCCAATTTATAGCCTGCATGGAATGCATCGAATATCTTGGCCGGCATTACACAGTCGCCGATTGAATATACCTCTAGGCCTTCAACCGATTTAAGCCTTTCTTCCAGCAGGGGCTGAGGTCTAAAGCCTACAGCCATGATAACGGTATCCGCCTCTATTTCCTTCAAGCCACCCGTATGCTCAACGACGACACTGTTTTCCTTAATCTCTACCAGTTTGTGCCCAACCAGAATCTCCATTTGGGTTTGGGCAATTCTCTCTCCATAGGCCAATTGATCAGTTATGGCTACATCCTTCATTATTGCATCCTGCATCTCAACTAAGATAACTTTCTTACCCCCTTCGGCCAAATAAAGGGCTGTTTCCGCTCCGACTAATCCTCCCCCTATCACAACTATCTTATCCCCTACTTCTTTATGGTTATTCAGTACATCTAGGGCTGAGATGACATGGTCCATTTCCTCTCCAGGTAAATTCAGCTCTAGTTCAGCACCCCCAACCGCCACTACTACTGCATCAAAGTCTTTAAGATCCTCAATATCGGCTTCTTTATTAATGGCGGGGATCCCTAGCTTTTCCACCTGGGTTATGAGGCTTTTGGTGAGGGGCCTTATATCTGCCTTAAATTCCGGTACAGCAGCTTCGTTAAGGGCTCCACCCAGCCTATCCTTTTCATATAATGTAAC
>JAAYRX010000155.1 GCA_012518535.1 Clostridiales bacterium
GAATACAATTTAACGAATGGGAACAATATATAAAAATTGCTTTCTGGAGGGAGAATTTGATGGCTTACAAGAAATGTCCTAGATGTAATCTCAATTATATACAGGATGTAGAAGTACTATGTAAAATATGTCTGGATGAGGTTGGTAAAGCCATCCGGGCTAATGATATGGATGAAGAAGAATATGATATTTGCCCAGAATGTGGCGAAAATATTATAAAAACCGGCGAGGAAATGTGTTACCAATGCCTAATGGAACGCATGAAAGATGAAGTGGATGAGGAAATCCGAAAGAAGGATGAATGGGGGGATTTTCTACCCAAGGACGAAGATGAGGACATCTTTGGAGATGGGGATGAAGACGAGGATCTAAAGGATTTAGAGGAGATAGACCTGGAAGAATCCGATGATGAAGACGAATCCGAATATGATCTGGAAGATGATTTAAATTGACGGGGCCGGAATAAAAGCCCTATGTCAATAATCATCCTTGCATAGTATAAATGCTGTTGCTTCATTTAAAAACGCTAGTACCATTAGGTAACAGCGTTTTTTTGTACCCTTTTTCCTGCATTATCGGATGCATCTAAAAACCCGACCATGGGTAAAATAGATGAAGGCATTTTTCGCATTAGCTGTAAAGAAAATACTGTTATGGCTAAACCAAACCGGTAAAAATATAAATGGGAAGTGATATGGTGATAAATATTGATGCATTGGATAAGGTCAGAGAGACTTTAGAGTCCAATATTGGAGAAAGGGTTAAATTGAAGGCCAATAGAGGGCGCAGACGCACCTATATAGACGAGGGGGTTATCAATGATATATATCCCAGCGTTTTTACGGTCTTAGTCGATATCGACGGACAAAACACCCGGACCCTATGCTATACCTATTCCGATGTTCTAACCTCCACCGTAGAATTGGTGGTATGCAAAAATAATCAAAGAATCTAACATATTTTGGGGTGGCCATCTATATTTATAGATATAGGACAATTAAAGATAAGCTGATCCTATTTACTGTAAATATATCCAAAAGGGGGAGTGGAGTTGGCCATCAATTACGAAAAAGGGCTTATAAAAATAGACCAACTGGTGGGGGAGGAGCTATCCCAGCATCTTGTTGAAGGGGAACTTATAATCCAGGAAGAGGAACCCGAGATAGCAAAGATTCTGGATCTTTGGGCTGTGGTATATGAAACAGGCAAAGAGGTTGTCCAGGACAGGGTAATGGTAGAGGGAGTCTTACGCTACAATCTGCTGTACATACCAGTTGGTGATAACAAGGCCATAGCACAGGCCGAGAGCGAGGCAGGATTCGTCCAGTACGTGGATTTGTTGGGGGCAAAGCCCAGGATGACAGCCGATATATCCTTTGAACTGGAGCATTTGGATTACGATATAATGGACAGCCGAAAACTCAGTATAAAGGCGGTACTAAACATAGGCTGTAGGGTACAGGAATTGCTACAATTGGATGTTTTAAAGAGCTTCCCGGAGGAGGACCGGGTCCAGGCCCTGAGGGAACCAATGGAATTGGTATACACCAGCGGCGACGGAAGAAGCCAGACTATACTTCGTGAAGATGTGTTATTACCGGATGATATGCCCTCCGTGGCAAGGGTATTGAGAAAAGATACCGGGGTGAGAATCCTGGAAACCAGGGTGACGGACAATCGGATTCTGGCTTCCGGGGAGGTGGATCTGAAATTATTATATCAATCGGATGAAGACCAGGATCCCATACAGCTCCTGGAAAGCTATATCCCCTTTAATCATTTTGTGGAGGTTCAGGGCGCATACCAGGGAATGGATTGCGATGTCAGGATAGAAATTCAGGAGGTGGAAGTATCTTTAAGACAGGATATAATCGGGGATACCAGGGTCCTGTCCATAGACATGATACTCTTCATGGAGGGAAAGGTCTATGAAAGCTATGAAGAGAACCTGGTTGTAGATGCCTATAGTCCTGGTAATGCTCTTGACCTGGTGAAGCAGAAGATATCCATGACCCGTTCTGTGGGCAAGGGTCAAGCCCAAACCATTATCAGGGAAAACATCGAGTTTGGGGAGAATTTGCCGCCCGCCGACAGGATTCTCCATGCAGAGGCCAGATCTCTGGTAACAGAATACCGGATCAGTCAGGGTCAAGTCGTGGTAGACGGGGTATTGACAGGAGTCATTCTCTATAAGCCCGAGGATGACGGATTGGGTATAAACAGCATAAAGACGGATATACCCTTTACCCATACCTTGGAAATAGATGGGGCCCATGAAGATATGGAATGCCTGTGTGAGGCCAAGGTGCAATATCTGAGTCACACTCTGGTCTCGCCCAATGAATGTGAACTTAAGATAACCATGTTGGTTACGGCTGAGGCAACGGAGCAGATAGAAAAGGAAGTTCTGCTGGATATAGAGGAGATAGAGATGGAGGGTGAGGCGGACTCCGGAATATACATCTATTTTGTCCAGCCCGGGGATAGCCTGTGGTCAGTGGCCAAAAAATATAATACGACCATAAATAGCATCTTGAAATACAATGAAATCGCCGATGAGGAGGCCTTGGAAGCAGGAAGCAAGATTATGATATTTAAAAAACTGGACGCTTCCATAGTCTAGACCCATGAAGCATAAGAATCATCCTGTAAAACCACCTATATATCATAAATAGACGGGGAGTATTATGAATTAGTACTCCCTGTCTATTTGCTTTTTAATATATAATAAATATATGTCCGGTATGGACATGTATTTATTATAGGTAAAGGATATGAGGATATGGAAAGTATTCATCTTAGAGCCCACGCCAAGATCAATCTGACCCTGGACGTGGTTGGCAAGCGGCCTGACGGCTATCACGACGTGGAGATGATTATGCAATCGGTGAATCTGTGGGATGAGATAATTCTTAAGGAAATAGACAGGGGAATAGAGCTGGACAGCAATATGAAGAACCTGCCCCGAGGCAGTAAGAATATAGCCTGGCGGGCTGCGGAGCTAATAAGGAAAGAGTTTGGTGTTTCCCGGGGGGTTAACATATATATAAAAAAGAACATCCCCATAGCTGCCGGCATGGGAGGTGGAAGCGCAGATTGTGCCGGTGTATTGCTGGGGCTCAGCAGGTTGTGGGATCTGCAAATAGAGGATGAGACATTGAAGGCCTTGGGTAAAAGTTTGGGTGCCGACGTACCCTTTTGCTTAACGGGCGGTACAGCCCTGGCCCAGGGTATTGGGGACATATTAACGCCCATAACCTCAAGGGCAGATATCTGGCTGGTTATCATAAGGCCCAATATATGGGTGTCCACAAAGGAAATATACGGCAGGCTGGATCTTAACACCATTGGGGAAAGGCCGGACAATGAAGCCATGATTAAGCACCTGGGGGCAGGTCGGATATCCGGCATAGCCGAGAATCTGGTAAATGTCCTGGAGGGGGTTACCATACCCATGCACCTCCAAATTGCCAGGATAAAATCCCAATTGATGGAGCAGGGTGCCCTGGGCAGCCTGATGAGCGGAACCGGGCCTACGGTCTATGGCGTTTTTAAGAACCAATTTTCGGCCCGTAGGGCTGCAAGGGTATTGAGGAAGAAGTACCGGCATACCTATGTAGTAAATACCGTTGATAGGGGCATCCACATAGGCTGATTTGCATACTATCTACCTTTTAGTCTTCTGATGGATTCCAGGTAACCGAGACAGTAGTCGTCCCGACTGCTCATCAGCTTTGCGGCATAGGCCAATGAAACGATACCGTGATCCGTAGGATCCAGGATAGCGGCATCCAGTCCCGCCTTGATGGCCAGGACCAAAAAGGCCTTGTTGACGGAAGAACGCTCCGGAAGACCGAAGGAGATGTTGCTAAGGCCGCAAATGGTTTTAATGCCCGGCAGCCTCTCCTTTATACCGACTATGGTTTCAAGGGCTACCTGTCCGCTGGATTGGTCGGTAGCCATAGGCTGGACCATGGGATCTATGAAGATATCTTCATAGTCAACCCCATCCCTTACCAGATCTTCTACCAGCCTTTCTGCCACGGAGACCCTGGCATCCACGGTATATGGAATGCCATCGTCATCCATACACAGGCTTATGACCGATGTCCCGTACTCCAGTATTAAGGGGAGTATGCTATTGTACCTTTGCCTTTGCCCCGTTATGGAATTGATTATGGGCTTGCACTTTCCGGTTACCTTAAGGGCCTCTTCTATTGCCCGAGGATTGGGGCTATCTATACATAAGGGTGTATCAGTGTATTCTGTCAGGATCTCTGTCATCCAGCTTAAAAGTTCAGGCTCTCTGTCGACGAAGGTGCCGCAATTAACGTCGATATAAGCAGCCCCCGCCCTTACCTGGGATAGGGCTAATTCCTTAATTGTTTCAACATCCCCATTTTGGACGGCTTCCCCTACTTCTTCTATACTGGTGTTTAACTTTTCTCCTATAACTATCATGATGGACTCCTTTCAACCTGCCTAAGACTTTTGTCTATTATTTTTGCAATCATACCGGTTCTGTTAAAAGGGGTGATGAGGTAGATTCCGTCTACCAGATCTTTTACCCGGTTGATCATATCCACTGCGATCTCTACCCCTACATCTTCCGCTTCCAGTCTGCTCATATGGGGGGAAAACCTTTTTATAAACTTATCCGGTATATCGATCCCGGCTATCTCGTTGTTCAAAAATACAGCGTTTCTATAGCTGACCAGGGGTATTATTCCCGCCAGGATCTTTGAGTCGGTTCTTTCTTTTGCCTTCTCTAAGTATTCAATGGTACTGTCTAAAAACACCGGCTGGGTTAAAAAGAATCTGGCCCCGCTTTCTATCTTTTCTTCCATCCGCCTCAGTTCCACATCCTTGTTGAGCACGTTTAAGTTCAGTGCGCCCCCTAAAAAATAGGGTTCCTGGGCAAATACTTCCCGATTCATCTCTGCAATCATCTCCAACAGCCTTATGGAATTCAGATTAAAGACGCTTTTAGTGTCATTGCGCTCCGGACTGGGTACGGGATCTCCGGTAATTACCAATAGATTACGTATTCCTTCTATATATGCTCCTAAAAGCCATGATTTTATGGCTATAACATTTCTATCCCTGCAGCATAGATGGGGCATGGTATCAATACCGACTTCCCTCTTAATCTTGGCGGCCACCATACCTGAGTCTATTCTGGTTCGGGCCATGGGGGAATCGGCGACGGTCAATATGTCCACACCCCTGTCCTTTAATTCTCCTGCCCCCTCCAGGACCTTGTCCAGATTGGTACTGAAAGGTGGATTCAATTCCACGGCGACCACAAATTCGCCCCTGTTGAGCTTATGGGCAAATGAATTTGGATGAGTTTTTGGGGTATGGGCTTCCTCTACAGGCGTTTTTGGGACTGTGACACTCGTGCCAGGACTGGAGTCTAGCCTTCTTGCCAGCATGCTTATGTGTAGGGGAGTGGTTCCGCAGCATCCGCCAATTATATTAGCCCCCAGGTCTCTTATATCCATCAATCTGTCAGCAAAGTATTCGGGGTTTTCGGTATAGACGGTGCGCTCGTTTACGATAACGGGGTAGCCCGAGTTTGGAAGGATGGACACCCTGTCACCGGAAAAGTCCAGTTCCCCGACAATCTTATGAAGGTGGGCGGGTCCGACTCCGCAGTTAAAGCCATATGCATCAACGGAAGAAATCTCCTTAACCTGTTCCTGGATCCTCCTGGCGCTTATACCTTTCCTGGTGTACCCTTCCGCATTCAATGCAAACTGGGCTAATACAAAGGATTCGGGGTTTGATGATTTAATATAATCAGAAAGGGGCTTCAGATATTCTGTACTGCTGAAGGTTTCAAAGACAAATATATTTGCACCCAGTTTTAAAAATGTATCTATAATAAATAAATATTCATCTTGGATGGCGGCCTTTTCAATGGCCTTGCCTTCAATCATCTCGGGTATGGGCCCTATATCTGCTGCAATAAAGACATCCTTTGCTCCCACAGAGGCCTTGGCAATATCATATCCGCCGGTTATAAGTGTAGCAACCTCTTTACGGGTCCTGTTTAAGGTGTAGGAGTTTGTAGAAAAAGTATTGGTGCGTATTAACATGGCCCCGGCGTCTATGTATTGTTGGTGTATCCCCTTAATGATCTGAGGATTTTCTATGTTGGCCAGTTCGGACAGGGTAGTATGGGCACCGGTCAGGTGGGAATAGTAGGTTCCCATGGCGCCGTCGGTTATCAGTATATTGTCATCCAGATATTGCTTCAGCACTGAACTGGCCTCCTTAGACTCCTCTAATCATTATTTGCATAATAATACAACAACCTGGTAATGTCAATATGTACCACCTTGATTAAAAGCATAGGTTTCTTCCTATGATAATATCGAACAAATAGTAAAGACATGGTATAATAACCTTGTCAAAGTCAGGGGGGATAGTACAATGGATAGGATTAATGTTCTTATAATGGCCGGGGATAGCGGGAAAAGGGAGTACGATAACCAAATCACCAACAAATCCCTGATGGATGTATCCGATAAATGGATGGTTGAATACGTTGTGGATGCCCTAAGGGAATCGGGCATGATTGACAAGATAGCCATTGTAGGGCCTGCAGAAACCTTGAAATCCAGGCTGGCTGACAGGGTGGACTATTTTATCAGAGAGGAAGCCCATCTCTTTGAAAACCTAAAGAAAGGTCTGTCCTTATTTAAAGATGAAGAGTTTGTTTTGGTAGCAAGCTCTGATATACCCATGATAACCGGATCAATTATAAGGGATTTTATAGAAAAGTGTAGAGCCAGCAATGTGGATCTCTGTTATCCCATAGTCAACAAAACCGTCAACGACCATATCTATCCCGGCTTTAAGAGAACCTATGTGAAATTGAAGGATGGGACCTTTACAGGGGGAAACATCATCAGCCTGAATCCCAAAGTTGTGGAGCCTTGTGCGGAGTTTGTCAAGGGATTTATCGCTCACAGGAAGAACCCATGGAAGCTGGGTAGGTTATTGGGCTTTCGCTTCCTGATCCTGTTGATAGTTGGCAGGCTGTCCATCCAGCGGATAGAAAGGCGTTTTTATGAGCTGCTGAAGATCAGAGCCCGGGCAATCATAAGTCCCTATCCGGAAATAGCCAACGATATAGATGACCCCAATGAGATAGGTTTGGCAGAGGAATACCTGCGGAAGGCGGAGAGTATAAACCTTTAAAGCTTTCATGTCAAAAGGCCGGAGTTCAGCAATTTTTATATAAAAAAAGCATTAATATTTATTGTAAAGTGAAGGATAATATCAAATAATGTAGAATACATCCATAAGATGATTTACCGGAGGCGAACATGGATATGCTACAGCTGGAATGGATAATTAGGTTATTCTCTATATTCATGGCAGTTTTACTAAGCGTTCTCTTAAATCCCCTGGATGCCTTCCTCTTAACTGAACTGTTTTTCTGGGTAAGCCTATCCTACGCCTTGTTACTTCTGTTTAAAAAATATCTGTATATCTGGCCCCTGGGTTCCCATTATAACTTAATAATTGAATCCCTGGAGCTGATGGTATTACTCTACATCCACTCAGCATCCTCATCACCCATGGTGGTGGTATTATTCATATCGTTTATGGTAAGAATGACCCTGATATATAAAAACCTGTATTCACTGCCCGTAGTAGCCCTCGCCTCAGGCCTGTTTATTCTGGTTGATTTCTATACTATGGAAGCCGGCACCGGCTTGTGGCATAGGCCCGTCTATTGGGCTCTTGGCTTCGGATTCCTCATGTGGGCCCTCTGGCAGGCTCGAACATTTATAGATAATCTGGAACTGAGACAGCAACAGATGGAAGAGACCATCAGTATAAATGAGACCCTGATAACCGAGCTCAACGAGTCCAGGGATCGGCTGTTGGAGACCAATGATCAGCTGTATACCTGGGCCAATACGGATCCCTTGACCAACCTGTACAATGTCAGGTATTTTAACAGGTACTGGGACAACATAACCCAACAGTTTCAACAATTAAAGCAAAGCAACTACCCCATATCCCTGGTAATGATTGACATACAGGGACACAGGATCTATAGCAGTGTCTATGGGCAGGTTGCAGGAAACGTGCTCCTTCAGGACCTTGCCAAAATCCTAAGGGAGTGCGCCCATGTAGAGGACATTGTGGTCAGATACAGCGACTATGTATTTGCCATTATCATCCCCGGACAACAGGTGGGAGAAGCCATACAATTCTATCGGGACTTTAGGAAAAGGGTCATTGAATATGCCAAGGATAATCCCGGCATGCGCAATATTGAGATTTCCGTTGGCTGGTCCTCCTGCAATGATGTATTCCATGAAACCAAAGAGGAGCTTATAAACAGAGCAATTAACAACATGAGGCTCCTGGATTGATTATGCATGTATAATAAACATATTTTTGTCAATACTATCCATATAAAGAGTATACAAGTATGGGGGTATTGACAATGTATAGAGGAAAAGTGGCCTACTTCCTATTGGCCATGATTATGCCCTTTCTATTCACTTCCAGCACATATTCCGGCATCCGGGCCGACCAAACCTGCATCCGATTTCATGTGATAGCCAACAGCGACTCCGAGGAAGACCAGGCGGTTAAGCTTAAGGTCAGGGACAGGTTGTTGGCTGAATACGGGACCAAATTGAGTCAGGTCAATTCCCTTGAAGGCAGCCGACATATTATAGAGGGATGTCTTTATGATATTGAGGCATCGGCACAAGAGGAGGTAGACAGGCACCTGCCCGGTCATAGGGTAAGGGCCAGTTTGGGACGCTTTGATTTTCCTACAAAGGCCTATGGCGATATGCTTTTACCGGCAGGAAACTACGAAGCCCTTCGGATAACCATAGGAGAGGGTAAAGGGGCAAATTGGTGGTGCGTTATGTTTCCACCCCTGTGTTTTGTGGATATAAGCCATGGCATAGCCGATGGAGACAGCCATATGGAAGAAGAGATGGTGGATTCGGAGTCTGGGGATGAAACCCAGGTAGTATACAAGCTTAAGATCATAGAATGGTGGGAAAAGGCAAAGGAGATTTTCAATCCTTAGGAATATTTTAACTGGTATAGTGTATTTGGAGTTGACAAAAAATAGAACGAGAAGGAAGATGTGCCTCGCTGATACTTCAATTCTGAATTAACGAAAGGAAGTAAGGAATGAAGACAAGGAACAGGCTTCTCGTTATAACCATTTTGTTAACTCTTTTTATTTGTATTAGTATGATTGTCCAGCATATACAATCCGAGAGAGACGCTGAAGAAACCTTGGTCTATTGGGGAATGTACGGGGACAAGGTATACGAAATTCAACAGAAACTAAAGCGTTGGGCTTATTATGACGGGCCCATAGACGGATATTACGGAGCGGGAACCTTTGAGGCTGTGAAGAAGTTTCAAAGGAAAAACGGCCTGGCTGTAGACGGAGTTGTGGGCAACCAAACCGCGGCAGCCATGGGCATTAACCTGGGTACAAAAACTTCGGGCGGCGGAGGAGAAACCCCACCATCCAGGGGCGGCGATCGTAGTGGCGGAGGAAATGTGTACCTCCTGGCCCAGGCCGTTCACGGTGAAGCCAGGGGGGAACCCTATTTGGGGAAGGTGGCGGTAGCGGCTGTGGTTTTAAATCGGGTAGCCGATCCCAGATTCCCCAATACCATAGAAGGAGTCATATATCAACCAGGTGCTTTTACAGCCGTATCCGACGGGCAGATAAATTTAGCCCCTGACGAGGAATCCCTAAGGGCAGCCAGGGATGCGCTAAACGGTTGGGATCCCACCTATGGAGCCATATATTACTATAATCCGGCCAAAGCAACCAGTGCATGGATATGGTCAAGACCGGTACATCTGGTTATAGGCAAACACCATTTTGCAACATGATTCGGTATGGTATCGGATGATTTATATGCTTATGAAAGAAACATCTTACATAGCATGCACAGTAAGACATGAAGGGATGATACGATGAGTCGATGGATTGTTACCGGCCTACTTACGGTAGCCCTGATAATCACCGGGGTTTGGGGCTATAACCAATACCTGGAAAACCAGGACCATGCCATACGGAGCAACAACCTTTACAAGAAATCCTTCTATGAACTGGTGGGCAGGGTGGATAACATAGAATCAGGCTTGTCAAAGGCCATGATCAGCGGGGACCAGGGCCAGAGCATAGTCATGTTGTCCGATGTATGGAGACAGGCGGATTCGGCCAGCACTAACCTGGGACAGCTGCCCCTTAGTCATATATCCCTAAACAAAACTTCAAAATTTCTAAGCCAGCTGTCGGATTATTGCCGATACCTCACCATAAAGGCAGGCGAGGGTAGGCCCCTGACCCTGGAAGAGATGAAGAACCTGAAAGAGCTAAAGAACAGCAGCATAAGGCTCAACAACGAACTCAAGGATTTGGAATCCAGAGTCAATAAGGGTGAGGTGACCTGGAAGGAATTGCGGGATATGAGCAATGAAAGCCTGGAAGAAGCATCACAGGATTTGATAAGCAAGCAATTTACCAAGATAGAGGAAACCTCCATAGAATACCCCACCCTCATATATGACGGACCCTTTTCCGAGACCCTTTTAAGGCCCCAGAAACTGCGGGTTGCGGGCAAGAAAATAGATTACAAGGCAGCAGAGAGGATAGCCATAGATTTCCTGGGAAGGGACCGGGTGAAAAGTGCGGAACAAGGGCCCGAAACCCAGGGAGATATCGAGACATGGGGAGTGAACCTTGAAACCGAGGACGGGGAGGGGCCCTTCTTTGTAGCCGTCTCCAAAGTCGGCGGTAAGGTGGTATCCCTAATTTGCGAGGGTGCTGTCCAGGGAAGCAGCATGGATTATAAGGAAGCTGAGAAGGTAGCCGGGAAATTTCTGGAGGACAAGGGCTACAGAAATATGGTTCCCACATATGGTCAGCATAACGATGGAATGGCGGTATTCAATTTTGCCTATGAGGACGGCGACTATATTGTCTATCCCGATCTTATAAAGGTAAAGGTCTCCCTGGCTACCGGCAATCCCATAGGCTTTGAAGCCCTTAATTATCTGATGGCTCACAAGGAGCGGGATCTGAAGGAACCAAAGTTGAGCCTGGAGGATGCAAGAAAGTTGGTCAACAGGAACCTGGAGATAACTTCGGAAAGGTTGGCGGTTATTCCCGGCAAATCGGGGAACGAGATTGAATGCTTCGAATTCAAAGGAAATTTTGACAACGATAGCTTTATTATCTACATAAATGCAGATACAGGCAAAGAGGAGGATATATTGAGGATTCTCGATACGGATAATGGTACCATGGTTATATGATGCATATCCACCAGTTTTTCAGTAACATATCCAATCTTCCTGAGGGTAAAATACTTTTGGCAGCTATAATTTATTCGAGCTGTCCGGGGAGGTATCGATATGGCTAGAAGCAGAAGAGGATTGATGTCTGAGGAGTTGAAAACCGAGATCGCCAAAGAACTGGGAGTTCATGATATTGTCCAGAGAGAAGGCTGGGGCGGTGTTTCCTCCAGAAACTGCGGCAATATCGTAAGGAAGGCTATCGAAAGGGCTGAAAAGAATCTATCGGGCAAATAGCCAGAGATTACCATCGAAAGAGAATCGGGGATTTAATAATCTCCGATTCTCTTTTTACATAATTGATTTGGACAACCCCAACCACAAAAGTTATTATTTTTACATATGTGGAACTTCATATGATGGTGCGGTTATGTTAGAATGTGATAGAATGGGTTGACCATAGTGACCCAACTTGACCATTTGTGCTGATTCTTCGTTTCGCTGCCTAATCAATTACCGATATATGTCTGGCCGGCACAAGGGGTTAATTATTTATGTACAGGGAGGGTATATAGATGGATAAATTAAGACTTGCAGTGTTGTTTGGTGGAAGATCCGGGGAGCATGAGGTGTCCCTGGTTTCTGCTTCCTCTATTATAGAGAATATAGATAGGGACAAATATGAGATATATCTGATAGGTATCACCAGGGAAGGGCATTGGCGCTACTATGAAGGTCCGGTTGAAGGGATAAGGACCGGCCAATGGGAGAAGGACTCCAAAGCCTTGGTATTTCCCGGAGATCCTGCCTATAAGGGGTTTTTTCTTATGGAGGATCCCCAAAAGATTTACCATGTGGATGTAATCTTTCCCGTTTTACACGGACCCTATGGTGAGGACGGCACTCTACAGGGCCTCTTTGAGCTGGCCCATATACCCTATGTAGGCTGTGATGTCCTGTCCTCCTCTACGGGTATGGACAAATTGACTGCCAAAGCCATATTCTC
>JAAYRX010000156.1 GCA_012518535.1 Clostridiales bacterium
GACTTATATTGATTTTTCCGAAACTTTCCACCGAATTTTTGATCAGAAGACTGGAACCACCGACAGGCAAGGTAAGAATGGTATTGGATACCGATACCTACAATGAAGTGGACGATCAGTTCGCTTTGGCCTATGCTTTAAAATCCGAAGACAAGATTGATCTTGAGGCTGTATATGCGGCCCCTTTCTTTAACGACAGGTCTACGGGACCTGAAGATGGCATGGAGCGCAGCTATCGTGAGATTAAAAATATTCTCAGACTATTAGACAAACCTATGGAAACCGTTTTCCGGGGTTCAACGGATTATCTAAAGGCTATCGATGAACCCCAAAAAAGTGAGGCCGTGGACGATCTTGTTGAAAGGGCAATGGCGTCTGCTGACGATGATCCCCTATATGTAGTCGCCATAGGGGCAATTACCAATGTCGCTTCCGCCATACTTACAGAGCCGGAAATCATAAAAAAGATAGTCGTAGTGTGGCTGGGTGGGCATGCTCATAACTGGCCCGACACCAGGGAGTTTAATCTGGGCCAGGATGTATTGGCTGCCAGGATAATTTTCGACAGCGGGGTTCCCCTGGTTCAGATACCCTGTATGGGAGTTACCACCCATCTATTGACCAATATCAGCGAATTGGAGTACTACCTGGACGGCAAGAGTCAAATAGGCACATACCTGACGGATATAGTAAGAAATTATACCAAAGACCCTTATGCATGGTCCAAGGTTATTTGGGATGTCTCGACCATCGCATGGTTAATCAACCCTGACTGGGTGCCCACCAACCTAACCCATAGTCCCATAGTTACGGATCAGGTTACCTGGAGCTTTGATAGATCGCGGCATCTAATCAGATGCGCTAGCTTTATGCATAGGGATCCCATATTCGGGGACATATTTAAAAAACTATCGAAGCAGACTGGTAGATAAAGGAGGAATTGATCTTGGCTGGGGAAGCTATAAGGCTGCTGGTAATAGGCAGTATCAATATGGATTTGGTTATGGAGCTTGAAAAGGTACCCGAGGCGGGTGAAACTGTTTTGGGTAGGAGCTATTCCTACATTCCCGGAGGTAAAGGGGCGAATCAGGCTGTTGCCGCAGCCAGGCTGGGCGGAAGGGTTACCTTTTGCGGGCGGGTCGGCAACGATTCCAATGGGAAGATTCTATCGGATAACCTAAGAGCTGATAATATAGACACTTCCTTTTTAGAAAGCGATGATGAACATCAAACAGGCCTTGCGGTGATACCCGTAGAAGCGGACGGGGAGAACCGCATCATGGTATTTCCGGGGGCCAACGACGCTATAACTCGTTGTGACATCGACAGGGCTATGGAACAAACCTATGATGCAATAATTATGCAATTGGAGATTCCTTTGGATATGGTTTATTATGCATTTGATAAGGCTAAGGCGGCCGGTATCCCTGTCATTTTGGATACTGGACCAGCCAAGGATATCTCCCTGGCAAAGCTCAAGGGCATTCATGTTATAAGTCCTAACGAGAGTGAAGCAAGGGCCCTTACCGGAATTAAGGTTGACGACTGGGATAGCGGCCTTAAGGCAGCGAAAAAATTGGCAGATGCCAGTGATGCAACCTATGTTGTGATAAAAATGGGGAAAAGGGGAGCACTGCTCTATGAAAAAGGCAACGATGCTCATGAGATTTTCCCTGCATATAGGGTTAAGGCATTAGATTCAACCGCTGCCGGGGATTCCTTTACTGCGGCCATGGCAATCAAAATGTTGGAATATGGCGATATAAGAAGTGCTATTGCATATGCCAACGCGGTGGGAGCCTTGTGCGTCAGCAGAATGGGGGCACAGCCCTCCCTGCCCAGGGCAGAAGAGGTAGAGCAATTTTTGTCATCCAGGGAATAGCATGGGGTGATTTTATCCCGTCAGATAATAGAATATAGACTGTAAAGGGGTGCAGGATGTTGAACAAACGTGAGAATCTTTTATCCTTATTCAAACGTCAGGGCTATGGCCATGTTCCAATACACTTTGAGTTAAGTCCCGCCCTTGTTGAAAGGTACCGGGAAGAGACGGGGTCGGACATGGACTATAGGGACTACTATGGCTTCTCATATAGGGACATTGGATATCCAATCCTGGTCGGACAGGAAAGGGAGGAGTTTAAGAGGTATTACGACTCCGACCTGTTTCCCGACGCGGAAATTGATCTATGGGGTGTAGGCCATCTATACATTAGTTCATCGGCAGTGCATTTTAATCGTATGCTGCACCCCCTCGAAAATATAGAGGATAAGGAAGAGATAATCACCTATCCCTTTCCTGAGTTCAAGGGCACAAGTTTAGAGTCTCTGGAAGCTGAGGTTAATAAAATACACGAGAGGGGATTGGCTTCCGTTGCAAATATGCAATGCACTATTTGGGAGATAGCCTGGTATTTGCGGGGGATGGAAGAACTGATGGTCGATATGATGACCGACGACCCCAAGGCAGAATACCTGTTGGACAGGGTTACGGATATCAGGTGCCTCCAGGCGGAGGCCTATACCCGGGCCGGTGCCGATATCCTCTTTTTAGGTGACGATATAGGGATGCAGGAGACCATATTGATGAGCGAGGACCTATACCGTAGCTGGATTAAACCTCGACTTAGAAAGGTTATTGCCACTGCCAAGGCAATCAATCCGGATATATTGGTGATCTATCATTCCTGTGGGTATATATATCCATTTATTCCTCATCTTATTGAGGTGGGTATAGATATCTTAAACCCAATCCAACCCGAAAGTATGGACTTTGGTGAGATTTATGACATGTATGGCGATAGGATTTCCTTCTATGGCACTATAGGCACCCAAACCACCATGCCCTATGGGAGCCCTGAGGATGTTAGAAGGGAAGTCTTTAAGAGCCTATCCATAGCCGGGGATAAGGGTGGGCTTCTGGTGGCCCCGACTCATGTCCTGGAACCGGATGTTCCCTGGGAGAATGTGGTGGCCTATGTTAACGCCTGCAGGGACTTTTTGTCTTAGACCAATATCTGCCATGATGGTGACTTTTTCGCACAGTAGCTAAAAAATAAGGGTTAGACGGGAAGCAGATGAAGATAAGGATAATTAGTAAGGATAAGATCGAGAACGGCTTTGCCAGGGAAGCCGTTAAGGAGTATGCCAAAAGATTGGCCAGGTATTGCAGGCTTGAATTGAAATGCACTCAAAGTCCGGAAAAGTTTATAAGGGACAGGGACTATGTAATTAAGGTAGCCAGGGGCGGGGCGGTTATTTCTTCGGAAGAATTGGCAGAAAAGATATCGTCCCTGGGAGTGGGCGGAATGAGTGATGTTGCCATTGTCTTTGATGAGGACTATAAGGGGACAAGGGTAGACTATTCCCTCCAAATATCCCAGATGGATCTACACAGGGACTTGATACTGGTAATACTATACGAACAGATATACAGGGCCTATCGTATTATAAACAATGAGCCGTATCACAAATGATAAAGAAACTCAATAAATTATAGGAGAAAAAATATGAGTGCGAAATTTGACCCACGTAACCCTATTATCCAGCTCTGTATGAAAGGAATGGCAATGGAGGAAAGTGGGGATTTAGATGGTGCTATGGATATTTTCCTTAAAGCATGGGACCAAACGAGTGATGACTATGAAAGATTTATTGTAGCCTATCATTTAGGTATAAGGCAAGAAAATGTCGACGTTAAATTAGTGTGGATGGAAAAATCTTTGGGCTTTGCTCTAAAAATTAATGATGAAAATGTTAGGAGCGCTTATCCAACTTTATATTTACAGATCGCTAAATGTTATGAAGAATTGAATGATACTGAAAACGCTAGAAAAAATTTCGAACTATCCTATTCATATCAAGGCAAACCAACTGACACTGGCCCGTTTTTTCATGGAACAAAGGCAGATCTACAAGTTGGCGATTTACTGACAGCGGGTAAGGAATCCAATTACGAACAAGATCTAAAAATGAATCACATTTATTTCGCAGCAAATATCAATGGTGCGGGCCTTGCTGCAGCACTAGCAAAAGGAAAAGGCAAAGAACGTGTTTATGTCGTAGAACCTACCGGTGAATTTGAAAACGACCCTAATGTAACTGACAAGAAATTCCCTGGTAATCTAACACGTTCTTATCGCTCACAAGAACCTCTAAAAGTCTTAAGAGAAATAAATGACTGGAAAAAACTGACTGATTCAGAACGACAAGAATGGGAAGAAAAACTAGCTAAGAATAAAGGCGAAATTATAAACTAATAACCCCATTACCTAATAATTCTTGTGCTACAGAGGGGCATGAACCTAATATGGGCATTGCTTTGTCATAGCCAATAAAGAACAATAATTCTGTAATACCCTGTTTTTAATATCAGGGTATTTATTATAGGGATAAAATGCCTTTTAAAGGATGCTGCCCATATTATAGAGTTGTTAAGCTGTTTGTATATATGTCTGTAGATCTGACAACTGCAGAAATTTGGACAATTGTATTGATCTATAGTAAAATTATATCAAAAAATGAGAAGGTGAAAACCGTAGAGATTAATTGGGGGTATTTTTTAATGGCTGAGAGGTTAGCGGACAGAGCACTTAGAGTTAGGACTACGGGGATCAGGGAATGGCACAGGGGTGAGGTGCACTACAATCGTTATGAGGCTACCCCTTACGTCGCCCTGGATAAACTCTTTGAGACATATAGTTTGGATAAGACGGATGAGCTTGTGGACTTTGGCTGCGGGAGGGGCCGTATAATCTTCTATATCCACAACAAATTTGAAATCCCGGTAACGGGAATTGAGGCCAACGACAAGACCTATGAAGAGGCCTTGAGAAATAAAAACGCCTATTTGCACAGGGCCAGGCATATAAAAGCCCCTATCAGGGTTTTATACGGCCCGGCAGAGGGGTACAAAATAAAACCAACGGAGAACCGATTTTATTTTTTTAATCCCTTTTCCATAAAGATTTTCAGAAAGGTCATCAATAATATACTGGCCTCGGTGAAGGAGCATCCACGTTCTGTAGACCTTTTGATTTACTATCCTACGGCTGTATATAAGCAGTTTCTATGGAAGGACACCCCATTCGAGATTATAAATAAGGTCAAGACCCCGGGGATGGTGGACAAGAAAGAAAAATTCCTGGTATATAGGTTAAGACAACAGGACATACCCTATGAGGCGGAATAAGGTTTTTATACTTTGTTGGCTTGCTTATGCCTGCGCATATCTTTGCAGGGTAAACATGTCAATTGCCATACCAAGCATAAGTCAAACCTTGGGATACAGCAAGACCAGTCTGGGTCTGGTGGGGAGTTCCTTTTTCTGGGCCTATGGAATTGGACAATTAATCAATGGCTATATAGGTGATAGGATATCCGGGAGAATCTTTGTGTTTTTTGGTTTATTGATTTCTTCCCTAATCAATATATTCTTTGGGCTTGCCCCTACCCTGGTTGCCATGGTGTTCCTGTGGTTGTTCAATGGCTATTTTCAGTCCATGCTCTGGGGCCCTATAGTTAGGATCCTTTCCAGATGGTTTCCCAGGGAGGAGAATACCCGGGTTTCCGTAGGCATATCCACCTCGATGGTGGGAGGCTTCCTTATATCCTGGGGACTCTTAGGGCAAGTGCTATCCAATGTCCATTGGTCATGGTTCTTTTTAATTCCGGGTATAATAGTAGCGATATATGCATTTGTCTGGGTTTTGCTGATAAGGCCGGAACCCTTCTGCCGTGATTATGTAGAGCCTTCTTTGGAGTTATCCAATACGGATATCCCTGAAGACAGCAGAGCCGATGCAGGTGGAAAGCGGGATACATCGTTTATAGGCTTTATTATTGAAAACAGACTTTGGATCATTGCCATCTCCTGTGTAACTCAGGGAATCGTGAAAGAAGGAATAACCCTCTGGGGTCCGTCCTACCTGATGGAAACCCAGGGTCTGGACTTGGGGTCTACCACAACCTATGTTCTCTTGATTCCTTTAATGAACTTCGCTGGGATTCTCTTTTCGGGCAGGCTAAATAAAAAGTTTCGTTATAATCACGATCTGGCTATAATGACCTTGCTGGGCGCTTCAGCCCTTGCAGTTTTGGGGCTGTTTCTCTTAGGGCGGTACAGCGTATTATTAGGTGTGATGCTTTTGGGTAGCTGTTCAGCCTGCATGTATGGGGCAAACACCCTCCTTATGAGCGTAATACCTATGGGGTATGCAAAGATCAACAAAACCTCGGCAGCTGCGGGCTTCCTAAACTTCTCCAACTACATGGGTGCAGGAATGTCCGGAGTTGTGACCGGAGCAATGTCTGACTACTGGGGCTGGAATGGAATACTGCTAGTATGGATCTTTTCTACCCTTTTAGGCACTGGCGTACTTTGGCTCCGCAGGGTAAGCAAGAGATCGGCCATAGGGTAGGATTAATAATATTAACAGTCATACAAATACTGGTAAAGGGGATAATGCAAATGAAGATTACGTTCAACGGCACAGGGGCATCGGAGGGCTTTCCCGCCTTATTCTGTGAATGTGAGCATTGCAGGAAGGTCAGGACCATGGATCCAATCAACTATAGAATGCGCAGTTCCTGTCTAATCGACGAATCCCTTTTGGTGGACTTTTCCTCTGACACCTATGCAAGGTGCCTTTATGGCAGGTTGGATCTGACCAAGGTGAATAATATCATCTTTACCCATGCCCATTCAGATCACTTTTACCCGCATGATTTGCGCAAAATCGCACCACCTTTTGGATTGCATGATAGGCAGGAACCCTTAAAGGTTTACGGAAACAAGGATATTGGCCAGGCCTTGGAGGATATAGGCATGACCGAGCCGGACAAGAGCCCATATCTGAAGTTTGGTCTATTTAAGGCATATGAGACATACCAGATAGACAACTATAGAATTACACCCCTGCCGGCAAACCACGATCCCAAACAGGACTGCTTTATATACGTGATCCAAAAGGAAGACAGGACTCTCCTCTATGGTCATGACAGCGGTTATTTTGGTGAGGAGACCTGGATTGGGCTAAGGAACTTTAAATTTGACGGCGTTATATTGGACTGTACCACCGTCGGCCAGGAATGCTCCTACGCCACCCATATGGGCCTGCCGGATAACATCAGGGTCAGGGATAGGATGTACAGCGAAGGAACGGCGGTTGCCCAAACCACCTTTATAATAACCCATTTCGCCCATTCCTATGGGCCCTACCAGGATGACCTTAATAACCTGGCCAGGGAAAATGGGTTTATAGCCGCATACGATGGATTTGATATCACAATTTAGCGTATAGGTATTGGACCTAAATATTCTCAATCTGCCAATCGATAGGCTCCTTGCCTATTGAAACCAGGAAATCATTGGCCTTGGAAAAGGGCCTGCTGCCGAAGAAGCCCCGATTGGCGGACAGGGGACTTGGATGAACGGATTTTATTATGTAATGCTGTGGGCGGGTTATAATGCTCTGCTTGGATTGGGCATTTCGACCCCAAAGGATAAACACGACTGGATCCTCCCTCTCGTTTAGCAGGCTTATAACCCTGTCGGTAAAGCGCTCCCAGCCCATATTCCTGTGGGAGTTGGCCTGTCCTGCGCGTACGGTCAGGACGGTATTTAAGAGCATGACCCCCTGGCGTGCCCATTTTTCAAGGTAGCCGTTATTGGGTATATAGCAGCCCAGGTCATCCTGTAATTCCTTGTAGATGTTGAGAAGCGAGGGAGGGGGATTAACTCCGGGTTTTACGGAGAAGCTGAGACCATGGGCCTGGTTAGGGCCATGGTATGGATCCTGCCCCAGGATAACAACCTTAACCTCCTTGTAGGATGTATAGTGTAGGGCATTAAAGATATCGTACATGTCTGGATAAATGGTTCTTGTCCCGTATTCGGTTTTTAGGAATTGCCTCAGGGCCAGATAGTAATCCTTCTTAAACTCATCCTTTATGATATCGTGCCAATCGTTTTTTAGTATCTTCATATTTACCACCTGTTTGTATTGTGCCGGATATCCCGGCATATATTATTTTTCACAATCAATATGTTTTGAAATCCCTTTTTAAACATATAAATGATTGCACAGTATCAGCTCAATTTGCAAAATATAGGTTTGTCAAAAAGACAAATAGTGAATTAGAATAGTAAGTGAATTATACCATAATTGACAAAGTTATGCCCCATGTCTACAATGAAAGTATGTAAAAATACAGTCAATCATTATGTGGGCTGGGAATTGCCCGGACTTCAATTGGAACTGATGAGTTGTCTTGCTTTAGATCTTTAGTGGAAAAGAGGTATTTGCTGTGGATAAGATCATACCAACCAGGGAAACGGCTATGGAACTGTTGAGAGAATA
>JAAYRX010000157.1 GCA_012518535.1 Clostridiales bacterium
AGTCCTCTACTCCTTCTACGATTGGATGTCCTTGGATTATATTTACGTCCATATCACATCTGGGAGGATGTCCTACAAAATAATTACCGACGAAATCCGTATATTCATCTCCCTCCCTTGAAGTGTTTCCGGCATGGACCGATAAATAACCACCGCCGTTTTTCACATAATCCTCCAGCTCTTTAGTCTTTACCTCGGTAATATCGTCAGTGAGCCATGGACTCCTGTTGCTGGCGTTAATGCTATTACCCTTACAACAAACAATAACCTGATAAGAAGCAATAAACTCGGGTGTAAGTATATCCTTGGCATCTCTTACAAAATCAAAATGAAATTCCGGTCCCTCCAGGGGCTTAATCCCCATTTCAATTACCTCACCCGGATGCCAGTAATCGTCACATAAAACCAATACGTTTAGCATTTTTAAAGTCTCCTTTCGTCTTTTACCAGGGGATCTCTACTTCATACATATCTCTCATAACAATACGGTTTTCATCAGATCTGATATTAGGCTCTTCCTCTTCGAGACTCCTGTCTGTTATAAAATACTCAGCCGCATAGCTCGCTTCATCCGGGCTATTGATGTCCTGGGCAGCAAACACCCTAAAGGTATAGCCCATGGGTCTTAACCTGTTGAACATTATCCTTATGGCCATATTACAGGCCGCACTGACCATTCTGTCATAGCCACCGCTAAAATCCCATGCCCTGTTAACGCTGGATCTTATAGAATTCACAAAACACAAGCGTGCTTTATCCAAATCCCTGAAAAGATTAAGATATTTAGAGGTCTCCTTTAGCATGTCTAAGGCAACATCTTCATATTTTTTTAGCAAGCTATCGTAATCGAAAGCCTCTTCTACGCTTTCATCCTCTGTGCTAACAGGTTCAATTATGTATACAAACATATCGAGGGGATCCCCCGGCTGCCATATTCCATATCCCTTGCTTTCAAAGTATTGGGTCAGGGACTCAGCAAATTTACCCTTAGCTCCCGTAATAATTACCCTTTTCATCGTCATACCTCCTAAAATGGCCAAGTTATATTCTCGTTATCATGCACAAACAATACATCCTCACGTGGGCTATCGTTGGTAAACTGAATAAATGCGGCTCTTGCCGTTTCAACTGGTTCATATTTTCCTTCAGTGTTTTTCTTACCTGACATATATGACCTGACCCAACCCGGATGGTATAATCTAAAGGTAAAGCCCTTTGGCCTTAATTCCTTAAATAATAATTTCACACCCATATTGAGAGCCGTTTTTGACATGGGATATGTGAAACCATCCCTTCTATGGCTGACACTTACGCTGCCGGCTTCAGATGATACGAAGCAGAGCCTCTTCATGCTTTCTTCTTTATCAATTAAGGGTAGAAAAGCCTGTACCATACGAAAGGAGCCCAGGGTGTTTACATTAAAAGCGTTCAGGCCTTTATCAAAATCCTTCAGATCAAATATATCTCCGACGTTACCGACTATACCGGCATTGCTAACAAGCATATCAAGATACTCGACCTTACTCGATATTACATCATAACATTTTCTTACTGAATCCTCCTTTGATACGTCCAGTTCCACTATGTGAAGTGTATCAGGATACTTATGACGTAGCTCTTCAAGTTCCTTCCATTGGGGCATATATTGTCCGGCAAATACGCGCCATCCGGCCTCGAGGAATACCGCTGTCATTCCCAGGCCTACTCCCCTGTCTGCGCCTGTAATAAGTATTGTCTTCATTTTTGTTCCCACTCCTTTTTTAGTCACTAGAGATATGTATAAACATTAGATGACTGCTTTAATTCCAGCCAACAATGTCAAAGCATGACTTTTTTGTATTAAATACCAATCACATAAGAACCTATATGCACTAAAACGTCCTATTAACTCATAACAATCCGGCATTGATCATCTGTCCTTTATAACCATCATAGAAATATCAATTCCTTTATATTATATCATAAGTGCAAGCCCTAATTGGCTTGCTTCACACCCATGCATTTATTATATCACAACTTTTGGGAATTTGTACCCTGCCGATTAAGAGGTTTGTCTATAATGATTATGTTGTAAAGTCCACTTGAATTGAGCAAGATATTTTAGTATCATAAGAGCATAATCTTCCATCTGTGGATAGACTTTCTATGAATCATATATCAAGCATGTTATCGGCATGGACTTTTCATAATTCAATTCCTTTTGTTACGAATTCAATAGCCGGAATGGACTGGTAATATAATAAATTCATAAGGAGGTACGAAATGTTATCAAGGGAAGAACGCATTAAATGGTTTCTGCATGACCGGTTCGGTATGTTTATTCATTGGGGTATTTACGCCATCCCCGCCAGGGGTGAGTGGGTTCGTAGCCAGGAAGGAATAAGCATCGAAGACTATCAGCCCTTTTTTGAAGAATTTGATCCTATCTATTACAATCCCAGGGAATGGGCCAGAGCAGCCAAAGAGGCAGGTATGAAATATGCCGTTATGACCGCTAAGCACCATGACGGTTTTTGTCTCTTTGACAGCCAACTTACAGATTATAAGGCTACAAATACCCCTGCCGGAAGGGATCTGATTAAGGAATATGTTGACGCTTTCCGTGCTGAAGGCCTCAAGGTAGGCTTTTATTATTCCATAATCGACTGGCATCATCCCGATTACCCTGCATATGGCGATCGACATCATCCCATGAGGGATAATGAGGATTGGAAGGACAGAGAAAAAGATAAGGACTTTTCCAGGTATATCGAATATTTCCATGGTCAGGTTAAGGAACTGGTCACAAATTACGGAAAGATCGATA
>JAAYRX010000243.1 GCA_012518535.1 Clostridiales bacterium
CAAAAACAGATTGGGACTCCCGCGAATCAATTCATTTTGTTTAAAGTCCCAGGAAGTTTCGCGGGAGTCCCAATCTGTTTTTGAGATATTTATGCAAATATCAATATTGTTAGAAATTGAATCACAAACAACAATCTTTATAGGAAATAGTGCTAGTGATCCAGCATTAAAGTTTAGTGTAGGACTCAGAACACTCAAAAACACCTTTGATATTTTTGTATTTAATACATAACAACTAGCTAAATTTGTTTTATTAGGGAACATCACCATACCTGCATTCGAAAATATTACACCACAATCCTGTTTACGAACAGAAAGTGTCCCACTTGAAATTGCAGACCAAGTAATTCCTTCTCTAAAATATAACTCTTGGTTCTTTGCAACAAAATCAGGCGTTTTTAAATACGAATACCTTCTTAATATATTTGATTTAATTGAGCGGCCATTATTTTCCCAATCAACGACATAGTTTATATTTCCAAACCACTTTCTAAATTCACCACCCTTATTAAAGGGAAACCACTTATAATGAGATTGTATTGCAACGTCTCTTGTAATATTTACTATAAATCTATCACGTGATACTTCAAAATAAAAACGAACGAATCTCTCATTATCAGTAGTTGCTAAACCTTGTCTTGGACTAGCTATTTCTTCGAGTGGTATCGATTTTTCAAAAATTGCTAAAGAATGTTCACTCAACCAATACCCAATCGGACTTCCCGGAATTTTCTCGAAATCTTTTTGGTTGGCAGTATAGAACCATCCGCACTGGGGATTCTGAATGGCTTCAAGAGTTTTTGGTGCCTGATTTTCCGAACCTTTGAAATCACTGAGCCTAATATAACTTCCTCTTGCATCTTTAAAAGCATTCTTTCGCAACGTAAATGTACAAATTGGAACTGTTGCGCCATCAAAACCGGAGTATTCTAATTGTATTAGGTTATTAATAAAATGATTATTTATAATACCTTTTCTGAGTTTCTCATAGCTTGAAATAAACATCCATACAAATGGAGTCATATACCCTGTTAATCCATCAGATTTACATAATTCAAGGCATCTCAAAATAAAAGTTGCGAAAAGATCTGATTTTGTATCAGGATAATTTTCATTTACATATTCTTTCAAAGATTTTTCCATTCTGGAAGAATTGATATATGGCGGATTGGTAACTACAATATCATATCTTTCACCAAGGATTTGATATTGACTTTTTAAAGCTTTCTGTTTTTCTGCAAATAGAGTTCCTTCCTCTATATTAGCTGTAATCTTTTTAGATGGTTCTATATTAATAAGAGATCCTAATACAGTAGCATTATTGAATTTATCATCCTCCTCAAAGTTTTGGTATGCAACAATATTAGGTTGAATATTTTGCTTCTTTATCTGATTAAAAAATCTTCTGTATTTCTCTCGACCTTTCATTAAAATAACAAAAGAAGCTAATTGAGCTGCACGCTCATCAATTTCCGCGCCATATAGATTATTTTTAATAATCAATCCTGGTATTTCTGAAGCATTATAGCCCTGCTCTTCGTAGATACTGTAAAAGACATCAAAAGCATAGGATAATATATGACACGATCCTGCACAAGGATCAAAAAACTTAATCTTTTCAATACTTACTTTTTCTCTTTCAGGTAATTGATCTTTATATGCCGGTTTAATATA
>JAAYRX010000158.1 GCA_012518535.1 Clostridiales bacterium
AGGCCAGGGAAGATATAGAGATTTCCTTGGCAGCGCTGGAATCCCGTCGACCGGATTTAGAGGGACGGAGCAGCCCCAAAAAGACAGACATAATGAAATAACTGCTATAGAATGCTATCCAGTATTGAGCCTATGGGTCCAATACTGGATTCTTTATGTTAATTTAACTTTATCGATTATAGGTACTAATTAAATTAGCTGATAGGGGGAATGGGTATTATGAAACGTTCTCAAATTAACGCTATTGTAAGAGAAGCCAGCGAAGCCTTTGAAAGACACCACTGGATTCTTCCGCCAAATCCAAGATGGGATGTGACGGACTTTGGGCTAGAGGACTTCGATCGGATAGGTCTTGTGCTGGTGAATTTAGCCGAGCAGCCGGAGTACTGCGAGAAGATCATGTACGTCAAAAAGGATCAGGTTACACCGACCCATTATCATGCAAAGAAGAAGGAGGATATTATCTGCAGATGGGGAGTATTGGCTGTGGAAATTTCATCCCATGATGAGACAGTAAGGCTACAGATCAACGGTGAGGAAAGGGACATTCCAGCCAATGGGTCCATCTATCTGAAAGCGGGGGAGAGGATAACCATGACCCAGGGGATAAGGCATTCCTTCTGGGCACACAGCGATTACGCCATAGTGGGCGAAGTATCCACGGCCAACGATGATGAGGCTGATAACTTCTTTGACAATCCCGACATAGGAAGATTCAGTGAAATACTGGAAGATGAGCCGGCCCTGGTCAGGCTGGTAAGCGATTAATTAAAGAGATATGCAGGATATTGGCTGGATAGCATAAAAAAGGGGCGGTGTTTAAAAACATCCGCCCCTGGTTTTATGTCTAAATCTCTTTTAATGCTTCCACTAGAAGCTTGTTGACTATCTGGGGATTTGCTTTTCCCCCCAGTTTTCTCATGATTTGACCAACGAAAAAACCGTGAACTTTTTTGCTTCCGCCCCTGTATTCCTCAAGGGCTTTGGGATTCTCCGACAGAACTTCCTGTATGGTACTGGTGATAAGGCTGGTATCGTTGATCATTCCTAGCTTGTTCTTCTCCGCATACTCGACGGGATCGATACCCTCCTCCAGGATAAGGGAGAGTATTTTTTTACCCACATTGCGATTGATAGTTCTGCCATCTACCAGCTCTATAAGCTTTGCAAACTTCCGGCAGTCAATTCTTACATCATCCTCGCCCTTATTGTCCCCCTTGGCTATGCTGAGCAGCTCAACTATGATCCAGTTGGCTACTTCCTTGGGATTATTAAAGTGTTTCAGGGTCTCATCGAAGATATTCGACAGGTTTTTGCTCCTGGTGATTATTTCACTGTCATATTCAGGCAAGCCAAGCCCCTGGGTCAATCTTATGAACTTATCCTGTGCTGTTTCAGGTAGATTGGAACCAACAGCGTCTATCCATTCATCGTCTATGAAAACCGGCATAATATCGGGATTGGGGAAAACCCGATAATCGGTGGCATCTTCTTTATCACGCATGGAAAAGGTAGCACCTATACTATCGTCCCACCTGCGGGTCTCCTGTATCAGGACTTCATCCCCTGTCTCAAGGGCATCTATATGCCTCTGTGACTCATAGGCTATGGCAGCGGCAATGGCCTTTAATGAATTCATATTCTTGATCTCGGTTCTGGTCCCCAGTTTTTCTGTGCCCTTTTCACGGACGGAAAGGTTAAGGTCGCATCGCATGGAGCCCTCCTGCATCTTGCAGTCGGATACGTCCGCGAAGCTGAGGAGCGAGCGGAGCTTTTCCAGGAAGGCAACTACTTCCTCTGCAGAGCGGAAATCCGGCCTGGTCACTATCTCAATCAGGGGAACCGCCGCCCTGTTAAAGTCAATCAGGGTCGTGTCCGTCCAGTCGTCATGGATCAACTTTCCTGCATCCTCTTCGAGATGAATCTGGACCAGATTGATCTTCTTCTTACCTGCATCTGTCTCTATTTCCACCCAGCCGTTTTTGCAGATGGGGGAGTAGAGCTGGGTAAGCTGGTAGCCCGAAGGAAGATCGGGGTAAAAGTAGTTCTTCTTATCAAAGGTTATCCTGGGGGAGATTTCACTATTGGTCAAAAGCCCGGCGGCTATAGCCAGTTCAACGGCCTTCTTGTTGACCATGAGGGATGTACCGGGCATTCCGGCACACACCGGGCACACGTTTTCGTTGATATCCGATCCGAATTCTGTAGAACAGGCACAGAACAATTTGGATTTTGTCGCCAATTCCACATGGACCTCCAAACCCATTACTGTTTCGTATTTCATGCCATAGACACCTCCCATGTAGATAAGAGTAAGTTCTCTTTCTTTACACCTGCAACAAGCTGTATGCCATGACCCTTATAGGAAAAGGATACCGAAGGCAGGCCAGCCAGAGGAGCAAGTGAATAGAGGGCAAGGTTCTCATAGGGATCGTCGCTTATCCTGCAAGGCAGAACAATGACCTTATAGGTATCAAACTTTACGGATTCCTTTATAAGGCGACGGATTTTCATGGCCTTTTCATAGTATGGACCGTACTGATCCTTGGAAAGGATCATAGCCCCCATAATGGCGGTCAACTTTGCATCCAGACCAAAACCTTCGCTGCGGGTTTTGATATAGAGGTCATCGATATTTGTATAGCCCGATGCCCGATATCCGAACTTTATTCCGTCATAGCGGCTTAGATTGCTGCTGATTTCAGCAGAGCTCAGGATATACATTACCTGATTGTACAGGTCGAAATATTCAAGGTTTATATCTGTACTGGAAAATTCCTTGATGAAGTCCATAATGGCTTCCCGTGTACCCTCATCGGCCTTTTCTACGACGGATCTGGGTACTCCCAGGGTTATCTTTTCATCCGTTGTCCCATAGTTGTATGAACTATCGGGAAACATGGCACCGTCTTTTGGATCCTTGCCTGCCAAATGGGAGAGCAGCTTGAAGCCTTGTGATAAGTCCTTGCATACTATACCGATCTGATCCATGGACGAAGCCAGGGGGATAAGGCCGTACCTGGATACGGTTCCATAGGTGGGGTGTATATAGCAGCAATCGTTTTTTGGGGCTTCCCCTCGATATCTGCCAAACAGGTCGTTGCACAGGGCATAGGCAGAGATGCCTTCCGATACAGCCCTTAGGGCTCCGCTTGGAGTATTATCATCATCCCTTGAGAGCTTTAACAGGCCAAATTCGTCCATGACAGTTCTGCCGGAGATCTTAAATCCTCCATCCAAAAGTCTGTCCACCACCGTTGCGTTAAACGGAGAAGTGAAGTTATCCAATATCCTGGATCCCGCTGTCACCTGTTTGCCTTTTTGCATTATGCTATCCTCCAATGCCACGGTATCGGCACCGGATACTTTATAATCCTCTATAAAGAGTCCCACATTATCCCTCCTCTAATCAACGGTTCTTGGAACTTGAAAGTAGCCGTCATGTTGTTCAGGGGCGTTGGACAGGAGCTCTTCCCGCGATATGGTCTTGATGACAAGGTCGTCCCGCATGGGCCCTTTTACATCCAAAACACTTATAAGGGGCTCCACCCCTGAAACATCCGTATCCTCCAGCTTATTAAAGCTGTCCAGCAGCATATCCATATAGTCCGATACTACAGCCCTCTCATCTTCACTTAAGGAAATCTTGGTCATGGCTTCATAATCCTCTATATTCGGCATAATATCAGCTCCTTTCTTTTGGATAAACACAGTTACAACAACTAAACTTCTTATCTGATCCTTATATGGACTTCCCGAAGCTGTGTTTCGCTAACCGGACCGGGTGCCCCCAGGAGTAGATCCTCCGCATTGGCATTCATGGGGAAGGCTATGACCTCGCGAATGTTCTCCTGTTCTGTAAGGAGCATAACCATCCGGTCAACCCCCGGAGCCATACCCGCATGGGGCGGAGTACCGTAGTGAAAGGCAGTATAAAGGGCTGGAAACTTACTCTTGATGTCTTCCTCGGTATAACCCGCTATTTCAAATGCCTTCACCATTACATCGGGACGATGATTTCTTACCGCACCGGAGGAAAGCTCAACCCCGTTGCAGACGATATCGTATTGGTAGGCCTTGATATCCAGCGGATTCATTTCGTTTAGGGCCTTCATTTCACCCTGGGGCATGGAGAATGGATTGTGGGTAAATTCGATGGCACCTGTATCTTCGTTTATGCCGTACATGGGGTAATCCGTAATAAAGCACATCTCAAAGGAGTCGCGGTCTATGATGTCAAGGCGTTCACCCAATTCCTTTCGAATTTGTCCTGCCAGGTTATCCACCAATTTAGGGGTGTCACAGATAAAGAACAGGGTGTCATCTTCCTTAAGACCCAGGAGGTGGATCAACTCCTGCTGTTTTTCTGCAGATAGAAATTTCACGATGGGGCCCTTTAATTCCATACCTGTAAGCACCGAGATATATCCCAGGCCCTTCATTCCGATTCCCGTGGCAAAGTTTAGCATCCTTTCAAAGAAGGATCTGGGCATGCCGGCACAGTTTGGAGCAACGATACCCCTGACAGGCCTATTCTTAAAGGGAGCAAAGTCCACGTCCATAAAGAAGTCTGTCAGATCCCTTATAACCAAGGGATTTCGCAGATCCGGCTTATCAGTACCGTAATTAAGCATGCATTCGGCATAGGGAATGCGCCTGAAGGGTGGGGGACTGACCCTCTTCTCTGAGAATTTGGTGAAGGTATCATAGAGTACTTCCTCCGCCACCCTGAAAACATCCTCCTGGGTGGCAAAGGCCATCTCAAAATCCAGCTGATAGAATTCGCCCGGGGAGCGATCTGCCCTGGAATCCTCATCCCGAAAACAGGGTGCGATTTGGAAGTACTTATCAAAGCCTGAGGCCATCAGAATCTGTTTGAAGATTTGGGGAGCCTGTGGCAGGGCGTAGAATTTGCCATGGTGCTTTCTGCTGGGTACCAGATAATCCCTGGCTCCTTCAGGGGACGAGGATGTCAGGATCGGCGTTTGTATTTCCATAAACCCCAGCTCCTCCATCTTTCTTCTTAATTGGCTGATAATTCTGGAGCGCATGACGATATTTTCATGAACGGAAGGGTTCCGCAGATCCAAAAACCTATACTTCAGTCGAATATCTTCACGAGTCATGGTAGATTCCCCAATTTCAAAGGGCAACTGCGAGAGCGAAGTGCTAAGCACAGTGAGGCTGTCTATCAATACTTCAACTTCTCCCGTGGCTATCTTGGAGTTTACGGTATCCTCGGACCTTTGGCGCAAGACGCCTTCAACGGAAATTACATACTCCCGGCCAATTCCCTTCAATAAGGAATCGTCATCGGTGACTATCTGGGTTATGCCATAATGATCCCTCAGATCAATAAATATAACGCCGCCATGGTCACGTATACTATTGACCCATCCGGCTAATCGTACTCGTTCATCCACATTACTTTTTCTCAATTCCCCACAATTATGTGTTCTGTACCTGTCCAAATCAATTCCTCCTGCATAATAATACTGCCTTATAATAGAAAACCCTCAAAACGATTTCGTTTTGAGGGACGAGATGACTTCCCGCGGTGCCACCCACATTGACGCATAAGCGCCCAACTCATTATATACAGTTTGATTAACTTTTATATAGATGAAGTGTTGCTCATTCTACTACTTCCCTAATCAGCGCTTACAGCCACGGCGCTGAATCTCTGTCAGGGTTTCCACAAAGAAGAGGTCTTCATCCGTATTCCAATAGTTATTATAAGATACCATAAAACCTTTAAACATTCAACAAAAATTTATTTATAGCCATTATGGTACCACCATTTATCACAAAGGGCTAATTTAAGCAACCATCGATAAAGTCCTTAAGTATCGCTTCCAGATCGGGCTTATCAATTTCATTGAGTTCATAATATACCCTGGTATGGGGCTTATTGATGCTGATAACCCTGGATAGATCGATGGGGGTTCCAATAATTACAGAATCGCAATCTGTATTGTTGATGGTTTCCTCAAGATCCTTAAGCTGCTGTTCCCCGTAGCCCATGGCCGGAAGTAGACTGCCTATGTTTTTATAGGTCTCGAAGGTCTTTTTCAGGGTTCCCACAATAAAGGGTCGGGGATCCACGGCCTCCTTTGCACCGAACCTTTCAGCTGCAACCGTGCCGGCACCGATATCCATACCGCCGTGGGTGAGGGTAGGCCCGTCTTCCACGATTAGAACACGCTTACCCTTGATGATAGCGGGGTCTCCTACGGTTATTTTGGATTCCGCCTTGATTATTGTAGCCTTTGGGTTGACCTTTTTAATATTCTGCTCCACTTCGCAGATTGCTTCCTTATCGGCGCTGTCGACTTTATTTATTATTGCCACATCGGCGGTTCTAAGGTTCACTTCTCCCGGATAATAACTAAGCTCATGGCCTGCCCTGTGAGGATCCAATACTGTAATGGTTAGATCCGGCTGGTAGAAGGAGAAGTCGTTATTACCCCCATCCCAAAGGATAACATCACAGCCGTCAGGGTCATTCTCTGCCGCCCTTAGGATCTCTTCATAATCGACCCCGGCATAGATGATGTTCCCGCGCTCTATATGGGGCTCGTATTCCTCCATCTCTTCTATGGTACACTTGTGTTTCTTCAGGTCGTCCAGTGTGGCAAACCTTTGGACCTTTTGGGCTGCCAGGTCACCATAGGGCATTGGGTGCCTTATGGCCACAACCTTGAGACCGTAGGCCATCAACAGTTCGATTACCTTTCTGGATGTCTGGCTCTTTCCACAGCCTGTCCTGATAGAGCAAACGGATATAACCGGTTTAGTGCTCTTTAGCATCGTACTCTTTGGCCCAAGAAGTCGAAAGTCGGCACCGGCTG
>JAAYRX010000159.1 GCA_012518535.1 Clostridiales bacterium
CATCGGTTGTGGAGAATAGGAATTGGAAGTTTTTAAGACCCACAAAAGGGCTTTGAAAGATACCCTTGGTTACATTAAAGTTTTGAAATGCCATAATTAATCCGGCCATGGGCAAATAACAGAATATTATCAGGTAGATTACGGTGGGCAATGCCATGAAATATAGGGGGATGTCTTCCCTGTTGAAGCTCTTTATGCGTTTCTTGCCCCTTTCACTCCCTTTAGGCTGTAACATGGTTCTTCTCCTTTCATGTTTTTATCACCTAATCAATTATTCTGGTAATCGAAATACACAGGTTTCAACGAGACAGGAAATTTCTGCCCACTGATCTGTTTCGACTGATAGATACTCGTCGCTTACAGAACTAGGAAATATCTTTCCGTCTTGTTATAATAGAAAAGTTAGTATTGCTTATAGTTGATCAGCTTGATTACCGCACTTATGAAAATAAAAATGGCAGAGTAGTCAACAAAATCAACTATACTGTCTAAAGTGCAATCTGTCTTGTTTCAAAAGGTATTGACTTGAGGTCTTGAATAATCCGTTTACGTGCTTTTCCAGATACGATTAACGGTTGCTGCAAATAAATGTCATTTGGTAGTCATGAGTGTTGTTATTTCATTCTAAATCATGCTGGACTGGTTGTCAATACCAAATTATCTATTATATGAATATTATGTATTTATTTTACATTTTACGATTATAATCTTCATATTTATTGCTTTATATGGTTTATTTTTATCTATGTGTTATTATTCCTGGTTACGCATACCATTTCATTCAACTATATGTCATAGAGTATTTCTATCCCTAATTAATATATTCATGTGGATTCAAAACAGAAGTAATTTTGAAAATTAACAAGTTTCATTCCATCCTATAGGAAAAATGCAGACAAAAAAATACCCAATGCTTTATTGGGTATTTTTGAAAACCTCCGGGTTAGGCCCTGGATAGGAGCATACTATCCATTCACTTTAATATCCAGGGCTAGGGGAGCAGAATATTTCTTTGCAATTCTCCGGCCTTCTCTTCACCCAGGAAGTATTCTACTATCCTGATGGCAAAATATACAGCCAATGCCGGGCCCCTGGCCGTTATAATATTTCCATCCCTGACTACGCCCTCTTCCTGATAGATGCTGCCGGACAACTGATCCTGAAATCCAGGATAGGAGGTTACCTTCCTGCCCTCTATGATCCCTGCTTTCTCCAGGACTATGGGGCCGGCACAGATGGCAGCGGCCAGTTTGCTATTCCGGTGCATGATCCTTACAACTTCAATAACCCTTGGATTATCCCTGAGGTTTGTGGCACCGGGCAGACCTCCCGGGATAACCACCCCATCGTATAGGTCCAGATCCCCTATTTCTTCTATAGTTTTGTCGGCCAATACCGGGATGTCATGGGCTCCTACAACCTTACTCTCATTGGTGATGGATACCATTTCCGCTTTTATATCCATCCTCCTGAGATAGTCCACTACCGTTAAAGCCTCAACTTCCTCAAAACCGTTGGCCAGGAATACAATAACCTTCATCTCTCGATCTCCTTTCCCTATAGTATATAATTATCTTTAAACGTCTCACTCATTCTTAATCTTGCACTTTGCTTATGAAGAAACTTCAAGAATTGAATTTCCCTTTTTCCGTGAAATACCTATTTCCATTATACTACATTTTTATAGCTTGGGCTATGGAACAAATATTCAGGCCTTTTCACCAGAAATATGAAATTCATGGTTATTGGGACTGCCT
Organism: Clostridiales bacterium; assembly: GCA_012518535.1. Classification (GTDB taxonomy): domain Bacteria; phylum Bacillota; class Clostridia; order Caldicoprobacterales; family UBA3941; genus UBA3941. Next base: position 1,758 of record JAAYRX010000159.1, read on the forward strand.
CAGTGGTATACAATGCATATACATATATATACTGGAGGGATGATGTAATGCGCTCTTTTGAATTTGCTATTAAGATGGAACTGGATGGAGAAAATTATTATAGGGAACAGGCAGAGAAACATAAGGCCAATGGACTATATACCATATTCCTGAACCTTGCCAGGGATGAAAGAAAGCATGCCCAAATCCTGGAGGATAGGATGAAGCAACAGACGCCCGACCTGACGGAAACCACATCCTATGATGAATACAAAAATGTGTTTCAGGAAGCTTCGGATTTTCAAAATGCCATAAAGGAGACCTTGGGGCAGCTGGACATATATTATCTGGCCATGGATAAGGAAAAGAAAAGCATTGAGCTCTATAAGGAAATGCTGGAAGAAGCTAAGGATGAACAGGATAAGGAAGTATTCAGGTTTTTAATAAATGAAGAGGAAATCCATTTCAACCTCCTTGAGGAGCTCTGGTCTCATTTAAACCGGGCTGAGGAGTGGGTTGAATCGGCGGAATTCGGCCTTCGAGAAGAATATTGATGCTCCATATTTAAAGTCCGGTTATAGGCAAAGGCCCGGTATCGGGCTTTTTTTATTGCCTTTTTTGGGATTTTAAGCAAAGAAATTTACTCCTGCCTATTGACAGGACAAAAGTATTTGTGTACTATTGTATTAGGTCATTAATACAATAGTACAAGGGAGTGATCTAATGCATTGGGATCTAAGCTCGGACCGCCCCATCTATGCCCAGATCATCGAACAAATGGAGCTAATGATCTGCTCCGGGGTCTACCCCCTGGGCTCAAAGCTCCCTTCGGTCAGGGATCTGGCACAGGAAGCGGCCGTAAACCCAAACACTATGCAAAGAGCTCTGTCAAGACTTGAAGAAACGGGGCTGATATACAGCCTTCGGACCAGTGGTAGATTCGTAACGGAGGATGTCAATATGATAGAAATGACAAGGAAACGAATAGCCCGGGAACATATACAGGATTTCCTGGACAGGATGATCAGGCTGGGATTTCAGCAAGAGGATATTGTATCCATGTTAATGGATATGTCAAAGGAGTTGAAGAAATGAGCAACCTTTTAGAATGCAAAGACCTCACAAAGACTTTTGGATCCACCATCGCATTGATGAATGTGAACCTGGAAATTGCCCGGGGCAGGATAGTGGGACTATTAGGCCCTAATGCCAGCGGAAAGACTACTTTTATAAAGCTGTGCAACGAGCTGTTAACCCCCACCAGGGGTGAGATCCTGATAGGAGGACACAAACCCGGTATAACCACAAAAGGCATGGTATCTTACCTGCCTGAAAGAACCTATTTGAACGATTGGATGAGGGTGTCGGACATCATAGAGTTCTTTAAGGATTTTTATGACAACTTCAATCCGGAGAAGGCCCATGACATGCTGGGCAAGCTGGGTATCAACCCAAAAGACAGGCTTAAGACCATGTCCAAGGGCACCAAGGAGAAGGTACAGTTGATCCTGGTTATGAGCAGGGAGGCTGATCTCTATCTGCTGGATGAACCCATAGGCGGTGTAGATCCGGCTGCAAGGGATTATATCCTGGACACCATCCTCAGCAATTACAGGGAAGATGCCACTGTTATCATCTCCACCCACCTCATATCCGACATAGAGAAGATCCTGGATGACGTAATTTTTATCAAAGAGGGTCAGGTGGTCCTTCAAAAAACCGTCGATGAAATTCGCGAAGAGTCAGGAAAATCCGTGGACGCTTTGTTTAGGGAGGTATTCAGATGTTAGGAAAACTTTTGAAATATGAAGCAAAGGCCACTGCACGTTCATTTTTTCCCATCTACATTGCCATATTCCTATTCGCCCTGATAAACAGGTTTATAAACCCCTTTAATCAGGTTGGGGATAGCGTTAGCGTTACAGTGGAGGGTTTTAGCTTCCTTAATATGATGCGAATAGCAAGTATCGCTGTCTATTTCGCCCTTATCGTAGCCACCATAGCCATGACCTTTGTTATCATCATCCAAAGATTTTACAAAAACCTGCTGGGTGATGAAGGATATTTGATGTTTACCCTTCCGGTAAAGCCCTGGCAGCATATTGTCAGCAAGCTCCTGATATCCTTGATGTGGATTGTGCTGAGCTTTATCGTTATCGTGTCCTCAGTGTTGGTCCTTACAAAAATGGATAATCTGTTTGGAGAGCTGGGCAATTTGATCCATGAGGCCCGCAGGTTCTTTGGAGACACCCTGCTGATCCTGGCTCCGATTTCCGCCCTGGTAGGAGCCTCCTACTTTATCATGACCGTCTATAATGCCCTTTCAATAGGCCATCTGTTTAATAAACACAGGATATTGGCTTCCTTTGTGGCATATATAGGTATCTATATGGTCAGTCAGGTAGTAGGTACCATATTCCTCCTGACAATGGGAGGTATTATCCTTGAGCCCCTCTCCCGGGCTGCGGTTCCTGACCCATCCCTTATAACAGCTCTTATTCTGACCATAGTCGGTCTGAATGCACTGCTGGGCACAGCAAACTTTGTATCAGCCAATATAATCCTAAACAAGAGATTAAATCTTGAATAGATAAATATCTGACCAGTTAAGGTACCTTCAGGATATTGAATGTTCACTTTGGGGCGGCAGCTACCTTTTATTAGGTAGTGGTGCTGCCCCAACCCTTTAAGTAGGCTTCCTGTTCCTCAGTCAGCCTGTCGATTCTGATGCCCATAGCTGAAAGCTTCATGGTGGCAACCCTATGGTCTATCCCCTCCGGGACCTTGTATACCCTGTTTTCCATGGTAGAATGGTGTTCCAGTACATACTTTGCAGATAAGGCCTGTAGGGCAAAGCTCATGTCCATTATCTCAGCCGGGTGTCCATCCCCTGAAGCCAGGTTCACCAACCTGCCTTCTGCCAGGAGGTTTAAGACCCTGCCGTCTTCCATGACATAGCCTAAGATGTTCTGCCTCATATCCTTCTCAGCTACTGCCAGCTTCTCCAGGTCGGGCCTGTATACCTCAACGTCAAAGTGTCCTGCATTAGCCAGAAGCACCCCGTCCTTCATATTCCTAAAATGCCTTTCAGTTATCACCTTGTTGCAGCCCGTTACCGTAATGAATATATCTCCTATTGGAGCAGCTTCATCCATGGTCATAACACTGAATCCATCCATAACTGCCTCTATGGCCTTTATGGGATCAATTTCCGTAACAATAACATTGGCTCCCAGTCCCTTGGCCTTATTGGCGACCCCTTTGCCGCACCAGCCGTAACCGGCCACTACCACGTTTTTACCGGCAACAATCAGGTTGGTGGTTCGCATTATTCCGTCCCAGACGGATTGGCCTGTCCCGTAGCGGTTATCGAAAAGGTATTTACAGTAGGCATCATTTACCGCGATCATGGGAAAATCCAGAATACCTTCCCGCTCCCGGGCCCGGAGCCTGAGCACCCCGGTGGTGGTCTCCTCACATCCGCCAATCACTCCGGTGGCCAGGTCAGCCCTGGTGGTATGGAGGAGGTGGACCAGATCCCCGCCATCGTCAATTATTATATGGGGACCAAAATCCAGGGTTCTGTTGAGATGGTCAAAATATTCATCATCCGTTGCCCCATGCCAGGCATACACCGATAGCCCTTCCTTGACCAAGGCAGCGGCTATGGGATCCTGAGTCGATAGGGGGTTACTGCCTGTAACGGCAACTTCCGCTCCACCCTTGGTCAGTACCAGAGCCAAATATGCAGTTTTGGCCTCCAGGTGTACCGATATGGCTATCCTTTTCCCCCTAAAGGGTTTTTCCTCTTCAAATTCCCTTTCCAGCTGGTTTAGAAGGGGCATATATCCCTTTACCCAATTTATCCTTGCATAACCTTCCGGAGCAAGATCAATATCCCTGATTAAGTAATCCATACAATTTCTCCTTCTAATATAAACTATCAAATCTCTCTGCCACAGCTCTTACAGAACTTGGCATCCTCATCGTTCAGGCTGTCGCAGTTTCTGCACCTGACCTTTATTATCTCCTTTTGCCCTTGGGGCCTGGTCATCCTGTCCACAACATCTATATTGCTGACAACATCGTTTATCATTCCGCCCTTGGCCTCGTTAAAGGGCTTGAGGTCCTCCCTGGCCTTTTCCGGGTCCAGAAGGAGCCCCGAACCCGCCGCTCCTTTGGCGCCAATGCTGGCCACAATGGCTCCGGCTATTATGAAGATCATCCCAATAATGGCCCTGGAAAAGGATGAATCTGCATCCCTCATGAAGGAATCTCCTGTAAAGGGGTCACCCATAAAGGGATCACCCCCCATGATCCTGCCTCCAAAGCCTGCCGCTTCAAAAAAGGTGGAAATAAACAGTATAAAACCTAAAACTATCATACCAAGACCAACATAATAGGTAACCTTTCTTTCCTTTGATATCTTTGCCATACTATCGCCCCCATTTACCAATATATCATAATTCCCAGCCTCTGGCACCAATTAAAAGTCCTGAGTCCAAAACCTAAATGCTGATCTAATCTTTTATAAAAATACCTGGCTTAAAAGCTCCTTAGGTGGCTGCTCAGGCTGTCGCAGTCGCTGGCCCTTATCCTGCCCTGCTCCAGGAGCCAGTACTGAGCCCTGTGTCCCGCTTCGGCAATCTTCTCCACCAACTCCCCGTGGCAGGTCAGTATAAAAATCTGGTGGGTGTTGGCCAGCTCAGACAGAATATCTATGGATTGATGCAGATGCAGGCTGTCAAAGTTGGCAAAGGAATCGTCTATGATTATGGGCAGGCAGGGTTCAATATCCATTATCCGGCTAAGACGTACCGCGAGGTAGAGTTGTTCCTGGGTTCCCCTGCTCAGCATGCCTATGGTCTGTGGATCGCTGTCCTCATCCAAAACTGCCTGGAAATCTGATTCCAGTAAGGGCTCTGAGGGCAATATGCCCTGATAGTCACCCTTGGTCATACGATTAAAGATGTTGCCCGCACTCTTCATAACGCCATCCTTCATGCCCTCCAGGAGGTTCTTCTCGGCTTCTCTCAGTAGAAAGGCAGAGGTCATATTCAGGGCATATTGATCCGCCAAAGCCTTTAGTTCAGCCCTTCCGCTGTCTATCTGCCTTTGGCCCTGAGTCAGGTTTTCTATGGCCCCCAATCTCTCAAGATCATCCTCCAGTGTCCTAATGCTCTCCCTTGTCTCCTCTAGGTCCTCCAGCCTGGTATCCCGTTCCCTGATTTTTTGAGAATATTCCCGCTCTGCCTCCTCGGCCGATGTATACTCCCTGCACTTTTCCATAAAGGCATTGAGCAGATAGGTCCTGTCGGCAGAATCAGGGATAAAGGCCCTGCGTATGCCGTCGGAGGACATGGACACCAGTATGCCTTGGATGGATTCCCTTAAGGCTTCCTTATTCCTGGCATATTCTATTCCATTCTGGGCTCTTTCCATAAATGCAGAGACCCTTCTGTTAAAACCGTTGCTGTTATCACCATGGTAATAGCCCCGGTCCCAGGGGGAATCTGCCGATTCATACTCCTCCATTATATCCGTAATCTCTTTCCTTATGGCCCCTATCTCCCTTCTTAGGAGTTTCAGCTCCTCCGCATCCCTTAGCCGGCCTCCCCATAGTCTTAGGGCCTGGATGATCCTGTTCCAGTCTTCGTCCCCGTATGGGTCTACCCCATGGTCTGCATCCCCGGTATTCCTGCCTTGGAATTGGGCAAGAAATTTCCTATATCTATTATACTGCTCCCTGACAAAGCCCTTGATATCTTCCAATTCATCCGAAAGCCAATCCAGTTCAGCCGCCCCTCTTTGAATATCCTTTATCCTCATCAGATGATCCGGCAAGACGCTTTGGGGCACTCCCCTGGGTAGGCCCAGTTTATCCTTATAGGCGTTCAGAGTCTCTCCAATACTTTTTAGATTCGACTCCAAATGATCCAGAACGCCTTCTTCAGCCCTGACCCTGGCCTCCCTGGTATTCAGCTCCTTTTCCTGTTCCTGGGCCGCCCTCCGGCTGGCACCGGAACCTAAGGCCTTCATGATAAAGAACAGGGCACTTCCTACTATTCCTCCAACTCCCACTATTATCCCGGACAAGGGATTTAGTAGGGATAAGAGCACACCAAGGAAGGTGAAGGCCAGGGAAAAATAGAAGTACTTCCTTACTCCAAGCCACGGTCTACTGTCCTTAAATTCTACGGCCCGACCTTCCAAGGCCAGGAACTCCTCCCTGGTCCTCTGGAGGATATCAGCCTGGTTCTTGCACTTATATTCCAATTCTCTATACTCATTCACCAATTCAATAAGCCTGTTATGTTCTACATTGTCCGCTTTTATACAGGTAATATAATCTATGTGGTTTTCATCCCAATGGGCGTTGGCCTCCTTTACCTTCAGGATGAGATCCCGCCTCTTTCTGTCCAGTTCCTGCTGCCGCTGTCTTAGGCTGCGTATTCTCTCCTGAAGGCCTGAGACCTCGGCCAATAGGTTTGTCATCTCTTCACTGGCGGCCAGCAGTTGCTCTTCCTGCTCCGGGCTAATCCCCGACTGGAGTTCTTTTTCCCTGAGTTTCCTGAATACCCCGGTGTAGTTGTCCCATAAGGCCCTTATCCTCTCCAGCTGGTTTTCAGTGGGGCCCTCTTCCCATTCCCAGTCCTTCTTGTCGGCCAGCCAAGTCCTTAATTCTAGCAGCCTAAGGTAGCCATCATAGCCGTTCTTGATGACATCCAGCTGAACAACCAGATTGTTAAGCTCTTCCACATCCTTCTTTAGGGCCTCGGCCACTTCTTCCATGTCCTTTAATTCCTGCTGCTTCTCCTGGTATTCCTGAACCTGTGACAGGCCTTTTTGCTTGAGCTTTCTGCCGGCTTCTATGATATTTAAATACGGACGGAACTGTCTCACGCCTGGGTTGCCCCTTTTGCCCCCTATTCTATCCCCTTCCCTGTAGAAGGTTTGTTCCAGCTGGGGAAGCAGGAGCATCTCCCTCAAGCCGGCACCAAGGAGGATGGACTGAAGCCTCATCCTGTCATCGCCGGATATGGCCCGGTTCACGGCAAGCTCATCCAGGGTAATGGTAAATAATCGGCCGTAGGAAAAGCTGTCCAGAGCATATAGGTCCTTCGGGCTGGTTATGTCCGTTTTTGTCCCGTTTATCCTCTTGAGCACGGGCTCTCCATGGCCATTCAGCCTCAGATTGTACACATCCCCCGCGTTAAGCCTTATATCGGCTTCGGCTTCATACCTGTCCTTAGCCGGTGGCAAATTGCCGTCTTTGGGAAATCCATAACCAAGATACCTTAAGACCTGCATCAGTGTGGATTTGCCCGCCCTATTCAGGCCGCCGATTACCACCAGCCCCGGATCCAATTCTTCCAGGGTCTGATTTCTGAGGATCCCAAAATCCCTTATATAGAGCCTTTGAATCTTCATCATCCTTCCCCCTTCCCAGTCAGTCTCTCGGCAATGAGATACCTGGCCCTGTAAAGGATCTCCCTTAGGGAGGCGTCGTCCATATGAAAGCGCAAGTCGTTTTCCGCTTCATGATCCCCATCACCCTTCCATATAACACCCAGTTCATTCATAAGCCGCCCTCGCATCTCCTTATCCTCAAGGCATAGGCCGATTATCCTGTCCACTTCCCTGAATACAGGACTATTCTCCAATAAATCGGTATAATCTATGGGCGACTGGGTTCTGAGTATAATGGAATCCGTCCACAAAAAGGGGCTGGAACCTTCATACTGCTCCCTGAGGGAGTTTATAAGAAATTCCAGGGACTCCTGCTCCTGTTCCCTTAGTTGGCTGTGAATGGCGCCCCTTCCCCGAATAGTCCATTCCACCACATAGCCCTCTATGGGATAGTCTTCATCTTCCCCGAGCGCTTCAAGTATCCTGTCCCCTTCCAAACAGATCCTGTCCACCAAATCCGGGAGAGTTTCCGGTACGTTTGTCGGGTCATCATCCATATGGATCTCCACCCTCTTATATACCACCGGGGCCAGGGGGATAAATGAAATCTCGCTTTGTCCAAAGGGATCCAGACCTGCCAGGATGCAGCCGCCCCTGCCTGTCTCCCCAAAATCCCTTCCCTGCGGGATGCCCGGATAGGCTATAAATGGGATGTCATCACTAAAACTTCGATACCTGTGTATATGGCCGAGGGCCCAGTAATGGATATCCGGCATTTCCTTCAATTGGGTCAGGGAGCATGGGATATACCTGGAGGAGGGTGCCTCCAATTGGGTATGAAGGAGGGCGATGTTCCAAAGTTCTCTGTCGGGTACCTTGTAATCAAAATGGATCCCCTTATCCAAAGACCCGGATTGATAGGATTGTCCTATCACCCTGGCTACAGAATTCCCCTTTGGGCCCGGGATTTCCACTATCTCCGGCCTGTTCCCCCTAAGGACCTTTACATTGTCCGGCACCCTTATAAGATCCTGTTTCTCCTTTAAGGGATCATGATTTCCCGCTATGACCAATACAGGGATACCGGCTTCTTCCAGAAGCCTGCACTTTTCCGCAAAAAAGCTCATGGCCTTAAGGGACCTGGCCTCCCTGTCGTAGAGGTCACCCGATATAACTACAAAATCCACACGATTCTTAAGAGCGGCATGACATACCCTGCCAAACCCTTCCATGGTGGCAGCAATGGCAGCCTGCTCCACGGCAGGGGGCAGCTCTCCCCCGACTATATGTAACAGACTGCCCAAGTGTACATCTGCAGTATGGATAAACTTAATTCCTTCCATCTTCCTCCCCTAGCCTACCTTATATTCCGGATCGTATTGCAACCTGTACAGGTTGTAGTACAATCCCCTCCTGCTAAGCAGCTCTTGGTGGTTGCCCATCTCCCTTATCCTGCCCCTGTGGATAAGTATAATCTTGTCTGCATTCTGTATGGTGGACAACCTGTGGGCTACTGCGATGGTAGTTCGGCCCTTCATCAGGTTGATAAGGGCATCCTGTATCAGCTCCTCGGTCTCCGTGTCGACATGGGAGGTAGCCTCGTCCATCACCAGTATCTTCGGATTCCTTATCAGGGCTCTGGCAAAGGAGATAAGCTGGCGCTGTCCAACGGACAGGGTGGTACCCCCTTCGCCTATCTCATGGTCGTAAGCGCCGTAGAGCTTGCTTATAAACTCATGGGCGTTAACATGCTTGGATGCCTTCACTACCTCTTCCATGGATATGTCCGGTTCAAAGAGCTTTATATTGGTAGCTATATCCCCGGAAAAGAGGGATACATCCTGAAGTACCAGGCCGATATTCTGCCTGAGCTTTTCCTTGCCTATATCCCGGATATCGACTCCGTCTATCAGAATTTCGCCCCTTTGGTGTTCATAAAAGCCGCACAGCAGGTTTATAATGCTGGTCTTACCCGCTCCGGTGGCACCTACAAAGGCGGCGGATTCTCCTGGTTTTATCTTAAAGGATATATCCTTTAAGACCCAATTTTCGTCTATATAGGCAAACCATACATTCTTAAATTCGATCTCGCCCACCATATTGTCGTAGTCGGGAATGGTCCCCTCTATCCTCGGTTCCACTTCCTGATCCAGCAGATTGAATACCCTCTCTGCAGAAACGATTGAGTTTTGCAGGGTATTAAACTGTTCTGTAAGCTCTCTTATGGGCCAGTAGAACCTTCCGATATAGTCAACAAACATGTAAAGGGTTCCAAACTCCAATGCCCCCGCCAATATGCTTCTTCCGCCGTACCATAGAAGCAGGGCCATCCCCAGGGTTTCCACAACGTCCATGAAGGGCCTGAAGATGCCAAACACCTTAACACTCTTCATATGGGCATCGAAATACTCCCTATTAACCTTATCAAATTCCTGAGCTTTCCTATCCTGCATATTGAAGGCCTGGATAATTCCTATACCGGCTATATGCTCGGCCAGAAAAGCATTTATTTCCGCCAGCTTTGTCCTTATCATCTGCCATACCTTTCGGGCGGTTCTCCTGAAGATAATAGTGGCAACAACTATTAAGGGCAGGACCATAAAGCTGACCGTAGTCAGCCTTGAGCTCAACCTGAACATGACTATTATGATGGCTATCATTTCCACCATACTCCTGATAAATCCAACCAATACCCCGGAAAACATTTCATTTATGGTTTCGGGATCGTTGGTGACCCTGGTTACGATCCTGCCCGCTGCCATCTTATCAAAAAAGGACAGGGGCAGATGCTGTACATGATTGAATATTCTCTCGCGAATATTGTATATTATCTTTTTACCCGTAAGTTCCAGAATATAGCGTTGAAGATATCCAAGGATGAATTCAACGATAATCAGGACAAGGAACATGATACCCAAGGTCCATATTCCATGCCTGGCTTCCTCTATGCTCATGGTACTTTTGACGACACCATTTATATATTTATCTATACCCACCTTGGTCAGATAAGGCCTGGCCAGGGATGCCCCTGTTATAGTGAAAATCAAAATCAGGGAAATCACAAAATAGAACCAATAAGGTTTGGCAAATTCCAGCATCCTCCTTATCAGTTTTCTATCATTTGTCCTGTCCTGGGTTTTGCCTCTGTCATCCACAACAAAACATCTCCCTTCGTCTTGTCAATTTAGGCAGTCTCTATCTCTTGCTCCAAGAGCTGTCTCTGATAAATCCTGTTGTAGTATCCATTCAGTTCCAGGAGTTCCTCATGGGAGCCTCTCTCTATGATCCTGCCATCATCAAGTACGATGATCTCATCTGCGTCCTGGATGCTGGATATCCTATGGGCGATTATTATACAGGTTCTTTCCTCCATAAAGGGTTTCAGTTCATTCAATATCTTCCGTTCCGTATCGGTATCCACGGCGGACAGGCTGTCGTCCAGGATCAGGATCTTGGGATCCCTTACCAGGGCCCTGGCAATGGATACCCTCTGTTTCTGTCCCCCGGAGAGGTTTACCCCTCTTTCCCCCAGAATGGTATCATATTGGTTGGGGAGCTCCATTATGCTATCATCGATCTGACTAATGGAGGCAGCCCTGCGGATCTCCTCCAAAGTCGGTTCTTCAGGCATAAAGCCGATATTGCTCCTTATTGAGGATGAAAACAGAAAGTTGTCCTGGGGTATATACCCTATGTTATCCCTAAGCCTTTTCAGCGATGTCTTGGTGATGTCCACCCCATCGATTAACAGCTGGCCCTCCTCCAGGGGATCGTAGAGCCTCAGGATCAGGTTTGCAATTGTGGATTTACCGCTGCCAACCTTGCCAATTATCCCAAGGGTCCTGCCGGGTTCTATGGTCAGATCTATATTCTTAAGGACATCCGGTTCCTTCCTGCCGTAGGAGAAGGTCAGATTTTTAAATTCGATCCTGCCATGAAAGTCCTCTGCTTGTCCCGGTCCCGGATTCTCTGCAACCGGATCAACAATATCAGGCTCCTCATTGAGCAATTCCTCAATTCTCTCCTTTGAGGCCTTGGCCCTTTGGGCAAAGTTGATGATCATACCTATGGACATAACCGGCCTTATGATGATGCCCAGATAGCCGTTAAAGGCGATAAAATCCCCCAGGCTGATCTGCTTATTTATGATGAGATTCCCCCCATATACAAAGGCGATCAAAAAGGACAGGGACGATATGAGGTTGATAAGGGGATAGAATATTCCCTGGAGCTTGACAAGATTCATATTTATATCAAAGTTCTCCTGATTCACCTTTGCGAAGTTTTCTTTTTCATAATCCTCCTGGACAAAGGCCTTAACTACCCTTATACCGGCAATATTCTCAGTCGTCTTCCGGGTCAGATCGCTGAAGGATTCCTGTACCCTGCGAAACCTTCGGTTTATCATCGGTCCAAACTTTGTCATGACCAGGACCAGGAATGGAAGGGGCAGGAAGGCATACAGGGTCAGTCTGGGATCTACATACCTGACCATTATGACGATACTGCTGACCAGCAGGATAAGGGTATTGGTCATCAGATTAAATCCCCTGGACGTTATCATCCTGAGGGAACCCAGGTCGTTGGTAGCCAATGCCATAAGCTCTCCCACCCGGTTTCGATGGAAGAACTTCATCGACAGCTTCAGCATATGATCGAACATTACGTTTCTGACTTCATAATCGAATCGATTGCTGGCACCTGCAACCTGTAATCTGGATAAGAAGTGCGATACAAAAGTCATTAAAGATATGAGAATTAATATAGCCCCATAATATAGGAGCTTTCTATCGTCCAGGCTCAGGGTTTCCAGTCCGTCTACTATTTGGCCCGTAATTCTGGGAACCAATACCTGGAGTATATTTATCACTATAAGTAAGAACAGTCCCTTGACGTATCTCCATTTATGTTTTATCAGATATCCGAATAGATTTGCTTTATTAATCATGACTATCCCTCCCGGTCCATCATCTGACTTTTTCTAAGAATATGGCGACTATATCCAGGAATTTCTCCATCTCCTCCTCTGTCAATGATTGGTAGAGTCCATTCAGGAAACTATAGTGATTTTCCATGGTCTTTTGCCTTATATTGATTCCCTCCTCCGTAAGCCTGACGCGTATTACCCTGCGGTCCTTATCATCGGATACCCTCTCGGCTATTCCCTGGTCTTGTAAAAAGTCCACTACCGGGGTAACATTGCTGATCTTTCTGTGTACCCGTGTGCTGATCTCCGATACCGTCAAACTCTCTCCCGGTTTCAAAGCTTTCATAATTGAGTATTGATTCCATGCAAAGCCCAGGCTCGACAGATTACACCTGGATTTGCCTATAACCCTCCAACTCAATTCCATCAACTTTTTATGGCATTCTATGTATCTATCCTCCATGTACTTCTCCTTTCATATACGTTAACCCGGAAGTTTTCAATAACCCCAGGGATCAAAAACCCCGGTTATTCCCGCCTGATTACTTATATGTCATCATATTTATATACCATAATAATTATAAACTATAAGTTTATTTATGGCAATAGCCAGGCCTTTGGATGATTTGTTATTGACATTAAATTCCTGAGTATTATAATTATATATGTTACGAATACGCCTTTTCACTGTAAAATCAGTAACATCTACTGATTTTGTGTTTTAATTGGGGGTTTTTCGTAGTATTATGCCTTATACAGGTCTGATATAGATAAGGTAATGGCTATTGATCGCTCTTTAACTTTGTAAGAGTGACGTCATCGTTGAAGTTTCAAAAAATCTATTTTAGCTTTTATATAACCAACGCTTATGGTAATGTGTTTTTTGAAACTTCTCTCCTTCCGACATCGATTTGG
>JAAYRX010000160.1 GCA_012518535.1 Clostridiales bacterium
CTATACCAACGTTCTAAATATGCTGGACCTGGGAGAGATACCTCTGACCTGGAAGGAAAGAGATGAGAATTATCCATTAATAATAGCGGGTGGACCATGTGCATACAACGTTGAGCCCATGGCAGATTTTTTTGATTTGGTGGTTATGGGTGAAGGAGAAGAAGTGACTCATGAGATATTGGATCTGTTTGCCGACTGCAGGAAACAAGGGTTGAGTAAAACTGAATTTCTATATCGGGCCACCAGAATAAAAGGGGTATATGTCCCCAGGTTCTACAGGGTTGAATATAAAGAGGACGGAAGGGTATCCCAGGTGACCCCGATTGATGAGGAAATACCTGAGACTATCCAAAAACGGATAGTAAGGGACCTGGACAAGGCCTATTTTCCGGATACAATGATCGTCCCTTATATGGATATAGTCCATGACAGGATCACTTTGGAGATATTTAGAGGATGTACCAGGGGTTGCAGATTTTGCCAGGCTGGTATGATCTATAGGCCTGTACGGGAGAGATCCCCGGAAAGGCTACTGGAATTAGCCCAAAAATTGATAGAAAACACAGGCTATGAAGAGATTTCCTTATCCTCCTTAAGCACCGGCGATTATTCTCAGCTGGAATATTTGGTAGGGGAATTAATAGGCAGGTTCAAGGATAAGAAAGTGGGATTATCCCTGCCTTCCCTAAGATTGGATTCCTTTGCTGAAGAGTTAGCCAATGAAGTACAGAAGGTAAGGAAGACCGGGCTTACATTTGCCCCCGAAGCTGGTAGCCAACGGCTGCGGGATGTTATAAACAAGGGTATAACTGAACAGGATCTCATGACCAGTGTTAAGGATGCCTTCAAGTCTGGGTGGACAAGGGTAAAGCTTTATTTTATGTTGGGGCTGCCGGAGGAAACCGAAGAGGACTTGATGGGTATCGGAGATCTAGCCCGAAAAATACGAGACTCCTATTTTCAGTTAGGGAAAAAAGGAAAAAAAGCTTTGAGAATCACCATCAGCACTTCATCCTTTGTCCCTAAGGCTTTTACTCCCTTTCAATGGGTATCCCAGGACACTATAGATGAACTGACAAGAAAGCAAGAATTCCTGCAGGGGGAGCTTAGAACCAGGAATGTTCAATACAATTGGAACGACCCTAAAGTAAGCTTCCTGGAGGCTGTCCTTGCCAGAGGGGATAGGAGACTTGGTCGGGTGCTCAGGAAAGCTTGGGAGAAAGGTTGCACCTTTGATGGGTGGACCGAGCATTTTAAGTATGATCTATGGATGGAAGCCTTTGATGAGGAAGGTATAGATCCTCACTTTTATGCTAATAGGACAAGATCGGCCGATGAGGTATTTCCCTGGGATCATATTGATATCGGTGTAACAAAGAAATATCTGTGGAAGGAATATGAGAGGGCTCTCCAAATGCAACTTACCGATGATTGTCGGCTAAACTGTACCGGTTGTGGTGTTAGCCTGCTGGGGGAGGGATTATGTCCATGAGGCTGGTAATCAAGTATACCAAAGAGGAAAGGGTTAAATATATCTCTCATTTGGATTTTCTAAGGCTGGTACAAAGGGCAATCAGAAGGGCGGATATACCGGTAGCTTACAGCCAGGGATTTAATCCGCATCCCAGGCTATCCTTTGCATCAGCTTTGGCGGTGGGTGTCACTAGCGAAGGGGAATACTTGGATATTTATTTAAAGGATGATATGGATCCTGAGTTACTATGCAATAAGATGAACGAAAAATTGCCATCAGGGATACGATTTGTAGAAGGGCGCATAGTAGATGAAAAGCTACCTTCCCTTATGAGTCTTATAGAAAGGGCGGAGTATGCAATTGTGCTGCCCGGAGGAGTGCCACAAAAATTTAATTTGCCCTCAGTGATTGGGGAGTTTCTATCGCAACAGGAGATATGGGCAGTAAGGACGAACCGGAAGGGTAGTCGACAGATTGATATAAGACCGATGATCCATGGGATGGATGCATTTGAACGTGATGGGAATATAGTCATAAAAGCCATTATTAGCTCGGGAAGTAAGGCTAACTTAAGGCCTGACCTGCTGATAAATGCTTTGTTTGATTTTGCCGGGTTACCCATTGGTCCGGATTTGTTTTGTCATATACATCGCCTGGATTTATATCTTTTACAGGAAGGGAAATGGGTCACACCTATTGGGATGGAGTAGGGGGATAAAGCATTGAGTAAAAGAATCATAGTAGATGTTCAATATGATCAGACCCGCGTTGCTATTCTAGAGGACAATGAGCTGGTGGAATTGTATATGGAAGGGGACGATAGCCATACCATAGTCGGTAATATCTACAGGGGTAAGGTGGAAAACGTGCTTCCCGGCATGCAGGCTGCCTTTGTTGACATAGGGCTTGAAAAGAATGCCTTTCTCTACGTAGGGGATATTAACACCGATAAATCAGTTTTTGAGTTTCCCGGCAAACAAGCCCCGTCAGTCAATGATGCCAGAGCGTTATCCATACGGGATATCATAAGCACGGGCCAGGAATTGACCGTTCAAGTGCTAAAAGAGCCCATAGGTACCAAGGGGGCCAGGGTGACCACTCAGATTACCTTGCCCGGAAGGTATATGGTCCTAATGCCGACCGTTAATTATGTTGGGGTATCAAGAAGGATCGAGGATGAGACTGAAAGGACGCGCCTGAAAGAAATTGCCGAGAGATTGAAGCCCCATGGCATGGGGATGATAGTCAGGACCGCAGCCCAGGGCAAGGATCAAGATGACTTTGTTCAGGATATAGACTTTTTATGCCGACTGTGGGCCAGGATCCAAAGTAAAGAGTGGCGAGGTAAGGTGCCCAGAGTATTATATGAGGACGAAGATATAATCTATAGGACTATTCGGGATTTTTATGCACCGGACATTGACAAGATCATCATAAACAATAGAGAGGAATATGATAAGACTTTGGAATTGGCCGATGTGCTATTCCCGGGATTAAGGCAAAGAGTAGAGCTATTTGATGACTCCATTCCCATATTTCAATATTTTGATATTGAATATAAAATAGAAAAAGCCATTCAAAAGAAGGTTTGGCTGAAGAATGGCGGATATCTTATTATCGACCCAACAGAAGCCTTGACTGTAATCGACGTTAATACAGGGAAATTTGTTGGATCCAGAAACCTGGAAGATACTGTGCTCAAGACCAACCTTGAGGCGGCTCAGGAGATAGCCCATCAGATTAGGCTTCGGGATATAGGGGGTATAATCATTATCGACTTTATTGATATGGGAAAAGAAGAAAATAAGAAAAAAGTTATAGAGGTCTTGGAAAGTTCACTTAAGAAGGATCGAACCAGGACCAATGTCCTAGGGTTTACCGGACTAGGACTGGTGGAAATGACAAGAAAGAAGGTTAGAAGCAGGTTATCTTCCAAACTCCTCAAGCCTTGCCCCTATTGTCACGGCACAGGTAGGGTCTATTCGGAAACCATGGTCGTTGCCAGGATAGAAAAGGAGTTGGAAAACGAGGTAAAGGATTCTGGAATCTGGGGTGTAGCTGTGGAAGTACACCCAAGCGTTGCAAGAACCTGGACTGAAGACGGAGGTAAGAATATCGATATCTTGGAGAAAACTTTAAATTGCAGAATCTATCCCAGAGAAAATCATAACCTCCATATTGAGGAGAGTATAATCCACCGTCTGGTAGATCAGCGAGAGGCTGAGAAGTACTTTCTTGAATATAAAGAGTCATAGATAATTATGGAAGGGACCGCCCTTCCTTTATTTTTTATACAGGTGGTACTTGTATGGGTAGGATAATACTGTTATAGTTATACCAAAAACCAGGGATATTAATAGGAAGGGCGAATTGATTTGAAGATGATTAAAAAATCCAGTAAGCTAGATAACGTTTGTTATGATATAAGGGGACCTGTTTTAGATGAATCCAAAAGATTAGAAGAGGAAGGCTACAACATTATTAAGCTCAATATTGGAAATCCAGCACCCTTTGGCCTTAAAGCTCCGGACGAAATAATCGTGGATGTAATAATGAATTTAAGAAACGCTCAGGGATATAGTGACTCCAAGGGTATATTTGCTGCCAGAAAGGCAGTTATGCAATATTGTCAGCAAAAGGGTATAGACAATGTAGAAATTGATGATATATACATCGGCAACGGAGTCAGCGAACTTATAATGATAGCCATGCAGGGACTATTGGACAACGGAGATGAGGTTTTAATACCTGCGCCCGACTATCCCTTGTGGACAGCGGCTGTTAACCTGTCTGGAGGAACGCCGGTACACTACATGTGCGACGAGGAATCAGATTGGTACCCTGACCTGGAAGACATTCGAAAGAAAGTTACTCCCAACACCAAGGGTATAGTCGTAATTAATCCGAACAATCCCACAGGATCCGTTTACCCTGTTGAAATATTGGAGGGAATTATTGAAATAGCCAGAGAACACGAACTTATCGTGTTTTCGGATGAAATTTACGATAAGATATTGTACGATGGTGCCACTCATACTTCAACTGCCGCCCTGGCTGATGATATACTTTTTATTACCATGAATGGGCTGTCAAAGTCCCACAGGATTGCCGGTTTCCGTGCCGGATGGATGGTAATAAGCGGAGACAAGTCCAAGGCCAAAGATTATATAGAGGGACTTAACATGCTTTCATCGATGAGGCTTTGCAGCAATGTGCCCGCCCAATACACTATCCAAACTGCACTCGGAGGGTATCAGAGCATTAAGGATCTGGTCATGCCCGGGGGTCGGCTAAAGGAGCAAAGGGATTATGCATGGGAGCGGCTAAATAGTATACCTGGGATCTCATGTGTTAAGCCCAAAGGTGCATTCTATTTGTTTCCAAAAGTGGATATGAAGAGGTACTCAATAATAAGCGATGAGAAGTTCGTACTGGACTTCCTGTTGCAAGAAAAGGTTCTGCTGGTCCAGGGAACTGGATTTAATTGGCCGGAGCATGATCATTTTAGAATAGTGTTTTTACCTAACCTGACGGATCTGAGGATAGCTCTGGATCGTTTTGAATACTTTCTGTCGAACTACAGTCAAAAACTATAGCAATTGGATAATTAAATAGTTGCTATATAGAGCAAGCCCTTGGATGGGCTTGCTTTTTTGTCCATATAATCCTATAAGTCCAGATTAAATCTAAGGTTGATTCAATTTACCTCGGCTACTGGTATGAGACAGTCAGACTACCAAATTGCAGACAACTCCTCCATTGGAAGTCTAACTTTGGGTGAGACGAGATTTATATCCAACCATCCATTTTCTTAACGGAATTGTGCTTTTGTAATATCATCTGGGTTTGACAACTATAGATGCGGTTTATAAGGGTATCAAAGGATATTAAAGAATAGCCCTGTTAGGTATGGATACCAACCCAGGTGTAAGCAACAAAATACCTGTAGGGTATTATGCTGGGAGGTTAGTAGTTTGCAAAGATATGAATTTTTTAATAGATTAGAGGCTATTATAGCCGAAGTCGGAACTGCAATATTAGCCAATATTGACCAGGATGCTGGACCGAGAATGCGCTGGATGACACCCGCTACCCTAAAAGGCCGGCCGGGGTGTATCTATTGCGTAGGTGCCAAGGATTCCAGAAAGATAATGGGTTTGAGGTTAAATCCCAATGTAGAATGGATGATACAGAGCAAGAATTTGGACTGTATTATTAATATAAAGGGAACCGTGAATATACTGGATAATCCCTCCATTAGGACGGAGATTATACACGCCATAGGACCGAAATTGGGGGTATTTTGGAAGACAAACCTTGAGGATACGGAATTTCTGGTTCTGGAAACTGTGATGGATGAAGCTACTCTTTATGAGCCCATGTTATGTAAGTCCAGGAAAGTTTCTTTTAGGGAGGGAGTATAATGAGCAGGACCTTTGCAATTGATAAATATAATAGAAACTTTTTGATAGATCTGTTGAAGGAAATGATTTTGATACGGAGATTCGAAGAAAAAGCCGGGCAGATGTACGGTCTTCAAAAGATTGGTGGGTTCTGTCATCTCTATATAGGGCAGGAGGCGGTAGCTGTAGGCTCCATAGCTGCTCTGGATTTAAGTCAGGATTACGTTTTAACTACCTATAGGGATCATGGGCATGCCCTGGCTTGCGGTATGGATCCCAAGGTATTGATGGCCGAACTATATGGGAAGATAACGGGCTGTTCCAAGGGAAAAGGAGGGTCAATGCATCTCTTTGATGTTGAGAAGCACATGTATGGGGGCCATGGAATCGTTGGATCCCACATACCCTTGGCAACCGGTGTAGCCTTGAAGATGAAATATAAGGGGGAGACTGGGGTCGTTGCCTGCTATTTTGGGGATGGGGCCATTCATCAGGGCAGTTTCCACGAAAGCCTAAACATGGCAAAGGTTTGGGACCTACCCATTGTCTATATATGCGAAAACAATCAATATGGCATGGGCACCAGCTATGAGAGGATCTCTTCAGTTCGAGACTTCTACAAGATGGGGAGTTCCTATGGGATCCCTGGGAAACAGGTGGATGGCATGAATGTGTTGGAGGTCTATGAAGAGATGATGCAGGCTGTAAGAATGGCCTGGGAAACGGGGTTGCCGAGCTTTTTGGAGATCAAGACTTATAGGTACAGGGGCCATTCCATGAGCGATCCGGCCAAATACAGGACCAGGGAGGAGCTGGACGAGTACAGGCGCCAGGACCCTATCCTGCTGTTTAAGGATGCTTTGATTGAGTATGGGATAGTAAACGAAGATGAATACAGAGCAATTGATAATGAGTCTAAGGAAGTATCGAACAGGGCAGTTGAATTTGCTGAAATGAGCGAAGAGCCAGGGCTGGAAGCCCTTTATGAGGATATTTTGGCCTAATCAATTGGATATCGATTGAAGAGGAGGTATGAGGATGCCTATCATTACCTATCGTGATGCTTTACGAGAAGCCATGGATGAAGAAATGGCCAGGGATGAGAATGTTATTCTATTGGGAGAGGAAGTAGCCGAATACAATGGGGCATACAAGGTGAGTCAGGGGCTATGGGATAAATATGGGTCCAAGAGAGTTATAGACACGCCTATAACCGAGGAGGGGTTTACGGGTGTCGGAATAGGAGCGGCAATGGCGGGACTTAGGCCTATAGTAGAATGGATGACCTTCAATTTCTCCATAATGGCCTTGGATCAGGTTATCAACAATGCGGCCAAGATGCGCTATATGTCAGGAGGGCAATTCAAGGTACCTATAGTATTCAGGGGGCCCAACGGGCCCGCGGAATATCTGGCAGCCCAGCATTCTCAGGCCTTACAAACCCTTTTTGTCCATATACCAGGACTGAAGGTAGTTGCACCTGCCACCCCCTATGATGCAAAAGGCTTATTAAAATCAGCCATAAGGGATGATAACCCCGTAATCTTTTTAGAGGGTGAACTTATGTATCAATGGAAGGGGGAGGTCCCAGAGGGAGAATACCTGATACCTATAGGAAAGGCGGATATAAAGAGGGAAGGGAAGGATGTAACCATATTAACCTATTCCAAGCCCTTAAGAGTTGTGGAAGAGGCAGCCACGGAGCTGGAAAAACAAGGCATAGAAGCCGAGATAGTGGATTTAAGAACCATAAGGCCAATGGACGAAGAGACCATCTACCGATCTGTTAAGAAGACCAATAGATGCGTTGTAGTGGATGAGTCCTGGCCTATGGTCAGCGTAGCTTCACATGTGGGCTGGATGGTATCCAGGAACTGTTTTGATGATTTGGATGCTCCAGTGGAGTTAGTAACCGGTGAGGATGTACCTATGCCCTATAATCATAGATTGGAATTGGCTGCCCAGCCTTCTGTAGAGAAGGTCATTAACGCAGTACAAAAGGTCATGTATTTAACATGAGTAGAAAAGGAGGGATCTTATGGCTGAAAGAGTTTTGATGGTTGCCCTGTCCCCTACAATGAGCACCGGTCTTATTTCAAAGTGGGAAAAGGAAGAAGGGGATAGGGTTGAATCCGGAGATCTATTATGTCAGGTTGAAACAGACAAGGCCACAATGGATTATGAATCGATGCAGGAAGGAACCCTGCTTAAGATATTGGTTCATGAGGGAGAACAAGCGAGTATTGGTGCCCCTATAGCCATCATAGGTCAGGTGGGGGAAGATTTAACGGAGTTGTTGGCCGAAGTCGATACGGATATGAAAGGGACAACCGATGATGAAGAAACTGAATCCAATGAGGATGAGAATACTCCCATATCCTCTATGGAAACGATAGAAGAACCCATTGAAGATAGGGTGATAGCATCGCCACTGGCCCGCAGGATGGCCAAGCAAAGGGGAATTGATCTAAACCTTATCCAAGGGAGTGGTCCCAGGGGAAGAATCATCAAGAGGGACATACTGGAAGCGGGAGCGGAGATTCAAAAGCCTGATCTCGGTGCGCCAAAAACTGCTCCCCGAATTTCACCGGGATCTACAGATGAGGTTATACATGTAACCACCAAACGTAAAATTATTGCGGAGAGGCTGGCAGAATCCAAGTATTCTGCACCTCATTATTATTTAAGATTGAAGGTACTAAGTGATGATTTTATGCAGGCTAGAAAGGTCCTTAACAATACTCTAAAGGAGAAGGTATCTGTCAATGCCTTTATAATTAAATTTGTTGCCGAAGCTATAAAAAGGCATCCAATTATGAATTCCACATGGCAGGGCGAGACTATTTTAAGGCACGGCAGCATCGATATTGGATTGGCGGTAGCACAGGATGACGGCTTAATCACTCCGGTAGTAAGAGATTGCGGGAACAAGGGGATTATAGATATAGATAGGGAATTGAAGGATCTCATAGATAAAGCTCTGAATAATCAGCTTACCCCGTCGGAATATACCGGGGCTACCTTTACCATCAGCAACCTGGGGAGTTTTGGAATCGGGGAGTTTACTGCCATAATCAACCCGCCCGGATCGGCAATACTGGCCATAGGAAAGATGGGTAAAGAACCGATAATAGCAGAAGGTGATAAGATAGAGATAAGATCCCTGATGACTTTAACCTTATCCTGTGACCACCGGGTTATTGACGGTGCTGTTGGGGCTGCTTTCCTGAAGGAGTTAAAGGACATAATGGAGAATCCTATAAGAGTACTATACTAATACAGAAGTTGGCAAAACCTAAAGGAGGCAAGGGTAAATGGATATGAAATATGATTATGATCTATTGGTAATTGGATCGGGACCGGGCGGTTATGTGGCGGCAATCCGTGCCTCCCAACTGGGGCTTAAAACCGCTGTTATTGAGAAGGATAAGCCCGGTGGGGTGTGTTTGAACGTTGGCTGTATTCCATCCAAGGCTCTAATCAATCAGGCAGAGATCTATCGAAATAGAGATCTGCTGGTAAATATGGGGATCAAACTTGATGAGACCGGCTTTGATTATAGCAAGGTATTTAAAAAGTCCAGGAAGGCAGCCAATACCTTGGCAAAGGGTGTGGAATACCTGCTTAAAAAGAATAAAGTTGACCTTATTATGGGTGAAGGATTTATTGAAGCATCCAATCGAGTAAAGGTGGGGGATAAAAGCCTGGGTGCAAAGAACATAATAATAGCTACCGGTTCCAGCCCAAGGCAAATACCTGGTTTTCCCATTGACGAAAAGAAGGTTCTATCATCCACAGGTGCGCTTATGTTGGAGGAATTGCCAAAGGACATAGTTATTTTGGGTGCTGGTGCTATCGGGATGGAATTCGCCTACATTCTGAACTCTTTTGGGGTAGAAGTGCATGTAGTAGAAATGATGGACAGTATTTTGCCACTTGAGGATAAAGAGGCAGTGAGGATTTTGCAAAGGGCTCTTCAAAGAAGGGGTATAAAATTCCATACCTCTACCAGAGCTCTTTCCATGGAAGAAAAGGATGATGACAAAATCCTGGTTACATTGGAGGATGCTAAAGGTAACAGGACGGAAAAGGAGGCGGAAAAAATCCTGGTGGCTGTTGGCAGAAAGCCAAACACCGATGGAATCGGACTGGAGAACTTGGGGATAGAGACTAATAGGGGTTTTGTACCCGTTGGAGATTATTACCAGACGAAGGTAGAAGGAGTATTTGCCATTGGCGATATTGTGGACTCCCCGCTACTGGCTCATGTAGCTTCCAAGGAGGGTGAGATAGCCGCTGAATTTATTGCGGGGCGTGCGCCCGAACCGAGAATTGACCCAAACACCATTCCCAGTGCTGTTTACTGTGAACCACAGATAGCCAGCTTTGGGTATACCGAGGAAGGGGCTATCAAGGAGGGTCTTGCCTATGAGAAAGCCGTCTTTCCCTATAGGGGGGCCGGTAAATCCGTAGCAATAGAAAAGCCTGAAGGAATGGTAAAAATACTCTACGATCCAGTTACCCATGAGCTTTTGGGAGGACATATAGTTGGAGCAGAGGCCACTGAGCTGATCCATGAGCTGTTATTGGCTAAATGGGGGGAATTGTTGCCCGGGGATATAGCCGGTATGATACATGCACACCCGACCTTAACGGAGGCAGTTATGGAGGCAGCCCGAAGTGCAGATGGCTGGGCAATTCATATGTAGTAGAATTCTCAAAGATCAGGATTGTGTCATTATGACTGTATAAACAAGACGCTTATATCAGTTTGTTTCTTACAATGATATGTAGAGCCTATGGCTTCCACCGGCAAGTTCCCGGATTTGGAACCATAGGCTTTTTGATGAAGATTGATCTACTATTAACAACAGAAACGGGAGACCAATAAAAAGCATAGTGGACAAGTTTTTGTTTATAGGATATTATACTGTTAATATCCTAAGTTATTGTAAAAACGACTAATCGGAAAAGGTCCAAGAGTACAGATATTATTGCATTTTTATAAAAAAACGCTACAAATGCGGTTCTAGCATCATAATCGTTGTTCGATTGATTAATCAGGGCAAATAATGGATTATTGATCAGCTTTTATCATTAAATTTGGGGGATAGGGGATAGATGATAGAGAGGGAATTCATAATAAGAGATGATATAGGTTTACACGCCGGGCCGGCAGCAAAGTTTACCAGGGTAGCTAGTAGGTATAAATCGGAAATCAGGGTTATCAAGGGAAACAAGACTGGCAACGGTAAAAGCCTATTGTCAATTTTGGCCCTGGGGATTTTTGGAAACACCAAGTTTACTGTTAAAATTGTTGGCCCTGATGAGGTTGAGGCCATGTATGATTTGACCAGGCTAATAGAAACCAATTTTACAGAGGACTGATAAACCACTATGTATTGATACATGTTATGAGGGATCAAAGTGACAGAACTGAGTATCATCCATGTGGATATGGATGCTTTTTTTACTTCTGTAGAGCAGAGGGATCATCCGCAATACAGGAATAAACCTGTAGTAGTGGGAGGAGATCCTAAGGGGAGAGGTGTAGTAAGTACCGCATCCTATGAGGCGAGGAAATTTGGGGTTCGCTCGGCCATGTCATGCAGACAGGCAGCGGAACTATGTCCGAATATAATTTTCTTACCTGTGGATATGGAAAAATACAAAAGAATATCAAAAGAAATACATTCAATTTTTAGAAACTATACTTCCGCAATCGAGCCCATCTCCATTGATGAGGCATTTCTACAGTTAGATGTAGGGAATCCAGTGGATATAGGAGAATCAATAAAGAAGGAGATATACAATAGACTCGGCCTGACAGCCTCTGTCGGCGTTTCCTACAATAAGTTTATAGCCAAGCTGGCATCCGACATGGAGAAACCCAATGGCTTTACTGTAATTACCAGAGATGAGGCAAAGAAAATTCTACCGGAATTGCCCATAAGAAAAATATGGGGCGTAGGAGAAAAAACAGAAAGATATTTAAATAATATAGGTATCTTTACCGTAAATGATTTATTGCAATATGATCATGAATTCCTAATGAGAAATTGGGGCAGAAGAGCCTACGAACTAATACAGTTATGTAGGGGAATAGATCATAGTGCGGTTCAAACGGATCAGGAGACAAAGAGTATGGGTGAGGAGACAACTCTTGAAGAAGATACCAAGGACCTGGAAATTTTAAAGGAATACCTTAGGGAGTTTTCAGTGGCATTGGGTAGGAGAATGGCCGGTAGGGATATTAAATGTCGTACCATCACTATAAAAGTAAAATACAACGACTTCAAGTCCATAACCAGGAGCATCACACTTCCCCTTCCTACTGGTTCGTCCCGGATCATATACCAACATTCCCGGGATATGCTAGTTAATCGGGTACCACTATTAAAGCCAGTTAGACTAATAGGGGTACAGGTTTCCAATCTGATTTATCCCGATGAACCGATCCAGATTTCCTTCATATAGCACCTCTATCATGAATTAAGGCCTGTTACTGAATAAAAAACCTTATAAAGGAAAGTATTCATATATAGGGAGCTATAAAGGAGGAAATCTATGGAAGCTGGTCTCATGATAAAAATCTATACGCAAGAAGGTAATAAAAAACTCAATAAGCAATATCTGGGGACAAAACAGGCCATCACCCAAATCGCCTATGAGAAGATGCAGGAGTATATGAGAAATGCGGATGTAGGTTTGGGGTCAGAGGAGAGAGAGCTATTGGAGCTTATGATAGCCAATAGTATGATGCAAAGTTTTTCTCTGGGTTATGGTATTGGAAAGGTAGAAGGTTTGACCAATAAGCAAATTCGTTTGTGACAAACCTGTGATACCGTCACAGGTAAATAGAAAAATAAATGGTATAAGTCATAATCTTATGATATCATTAGGCTAGGGAACTATGGTTCACATTTCTGACTATAATACATGAAAGGTATTGTATGTGGGGGTTTAATGGCCAATTAAAGAGATCATTTTGTGGTTATACCAGATTAAAAATCTGGATTATAATACTGGGGATACTAATTGCTACTACTCTCTTGTTTGGTGTGGCTAAGTTCACTGAGGATAACTCCTTATTAGTACTGTCCCCCAATACATTTCTGGTACTGCATATTATTTTGGAATTTATGTCCATAATGATGGCCTTTTGCATTTTTGCTATTACCTATTATACTTCCGAGGAAACAAAGTCCTTGTCAATGATAATTATAGCTTGCGTATTTTTAGTAACTGCGCCTTTGGATACCATGCATACTTTTTCTTATAAGGGAATGCCGGTTTTTATTATAGAACCGTCAGCTAATACTGCTACACTTTTCTGGGTAGCTTCCAGACTCATCATGTCTGTTGGCCTGCTATTTGCAAGCCTTATACCTCAAAACAGGGAAATAAAGGGAAAACAAGTTGCTTATGTGGCAGTTACCATTGGTATGGTAGCCTTGATAATTGCATTGATTTTGTGCAGGCCTGAGCTTTTACCCCTCATGTACAAAGAGGGAATAGGGTTAACACCGCTGAAAATAGGCATTGAATATTTTATCACAGGAGTACTGTTTACGACAGCATTTGTTTACTATAAAAAATACAGTAAAAACGTTGATGACAGGGAATACTTTCTCCTGGCTATAGGATTTCTTATAAGCGGTTTAGGAGAATTAGCTTTTACCCTGTACAGGAATGTATACGATAGCTATAACTTATTGGGGCATTTATATAAGTTTATAGCTCGTTATATGCTCTTTCGCTCTCTGTTTATAATAAATATACGGAAGCCTTACAGAAATCTCTGGAAGGCAGAAAAAAAACTAAATAACTATGTTGATAATCTGGAAAGGTCCGTAACCCAAAGGACCAAGGAGATAAGAAAGGCCAACGAGAAACTCGTTAAGAACTTAAAAGATGCACAGCATATTCAGAGGGCCTTGATGACAACGGAATTTCCCAGAATACCTGGAATGGAATTCGCGGCCAAATACCTCCCCTGTGAACAAGTAGGTGGAGACTTTTATAACGTATTTAGACTGGATGAGCAAAATATAGGTATAGTTATAGGTGATGTGGCAGGTCATGGGGTATCCGCCGCGATGGTAAATGTTTTTATCAATCAGAATATGAGGTTCAGAGTGGATTATAACGAGCGAAGATACCGAATATTAACCCCTCGGGGGGTATTGATGAATTTATACCATGTCTATAATAATATGTCTTTTCCGGAAGAAATGTACGTTGTACTGTTTTACGGTATATACAATACAGTAACAGGGAGATTGACTTATTCCTCTGCAGGAATGAACACCTATCCATTGATTCTCAGTGCCCAGGGCGAGGTATCCTATATCAAATTGGATGGTTTCCCCATATGTAAGTTTGGCAAGTTCTTCAAGCCGGATTATGAGACCAAGACCTTATGGCTGTCACCAGGGGATACCATGGTATTCTACAGCGATGGTTTAGGTGAAATAGATCGAAAACGCCCCAACATATTGTCCACAGAAAATATCATGGAATACCTGAAGGGCATGAAGGACTACTCAGCCCAGGATGTCTGCCAGGGCTTGTCTGATGCCTACCATACCTTATTGGGAGATAATGAAATGTTGGATGATGTAACCATACTGGTTATTAAAACACCGTGAATCTGGCAATTGTAAACACAACAGTGCCGGTTGATAACTTTCAATCGGCACTGTTGTGTTCTACGGTATCTTTAGAAAGCAATTGAGCCATTTTCATGATGAATTCCAAGGATTTTGCTTGTTCTGGATTTAATATCTTACTTAAGGTCTCGGATATGTTACCAGGTTCTGCACCCCTAGTTCCCGATATATCCTGGATTGAATCCAAATTCTCAAGAGATTGATCTAACCTGAGATCATTATCAGCTTCGGAGCCATCAGCGATAGACGGGGACCCAGTAGATAGTTGGGCCAATTCTATAGTTCCCAGGAGTTTCAACACTTTGCTGATCTGATCGATTGATTGAAGTTGATCCGCCGGGACCAATATCCTGACAATATCCAATATTTCCATTACCATGGATATGCCATGGGTAGTAGAATCCTGGGTCCTTATACTGTCACGCTCCCTAAATCTCTTTATGCTATCCACCAGTTTTTCCATGGTTTTGTTGGCATAGAGTATTCTGTTGATTTGAGTTTGGTTTTCTAAGGAGATATAAGGTTGCAATGACTTTATAATGCCTATAGCCCTTTCCTTATGGTTTGTTATAGATTTTGAAGTAGTCGAAATACGTGGGATTCGATATGTACCATCTATCAGGCCCTGGAGATTGGCCTTTATTTCAGCCAAGCCTACTATAAAATTAACTCCGTCCTGGTGCTGGGGATCCAGGTATGGATAGACAGAAGATAATATGTCCACAAGTGTATTTGAATCTTCGACCCGGATTTTCTCATTGTTAAGCGACTGAATTGAAGCCGACTTGGCTTTCTGTATGTACGGGGATACCAACAGGACAAACAGGATAATTGGTAGCAGGTTCGTTTGGGCCGGTTCAGCATAGGTGAATCCGGGGGGAATCCTTTTCTTTGCTTCGGACTTAAATTCCATGTCTATAGGTAACTTAGCTGTATCACCAGGTTTTAGTCTTGGATTGATATGACCGTCATAGCGCGGGGGGATATAGCGATCCATGAGGAACCTCCTTAAATATTGGTTTTATTTTTTATTTAAGCACACTATTTACATCTATGCTGGATACCTATACTTCTATGTACCATATTATGCTGCGGCGAATAAAATGTGCCTTTAGGGTATCATTGAATATGCTGATGAATAGGATGGTAGGGAGATACTATTTTTGGTGAAAGGCGGTATTTATATGGATATAAATAAGGATAATCTGGAAGCAATGGCCGGTCTCTTTGGTAGTCTGGAAGGGAAGTCTGAAGATGAGATGATTTCCGAGGTAGCCCGGATGATCAGGGCTGGGCAAGGGGGTATAACGGTAGGCAAGGCTAAGCAGATGATTCAAACTATTCTCCCCATGGCGGATAGAAATCAGAAAAGAAAACTGGAAAAGCTTCTAAGGAGCCTGTAGAAACTAAAACCCGCTAGCCTATATGCTGCGGGTTTCTATTTTATAGCCTATCTCACCTATGGCTCTAACGCATGCCTTAACCTCATCCAGAGTGTTGAATTCCCCGGGACTGAACCTTACTGTGCCCTGTTCCTTAGTGCCTATGGTCTTGTGGGCAAGGGGAGCACAATGGAGGCTGCCCCGAGTAGCGATACCATAATCACGGCTCAATATGTTGACAATCTCTCTGGAGTCCCTATCCCATATATTGATGGATACAATGCCCGATCTATGTTTCATATCTTTTGGGCCATATACTTTTACACCCTTTATTTGGGATAGGGCGTTAAGAAACAGCCTTTCAATATTGACTACATGGGACACTATTTTACCCTGACCCTTGTTCAGGATATGCCTGATACCTGCTCCTAAACCCGCAATGCCCGGTGTATTTAGGGTCCCTGATTCGTAACGATCGGGTAGAAACATTGGTTGGTTTATACTCTCGGATTGGCTTCCGGTGCCACCTTCACGGATTTGTCTCAGTTCGACTCCTTCCCTGACGTATAATACTCCTGTACCCTGAGGTCCCAATAGGCCTTTGTGCCCGGGCATTGCCACTAGATCAACGGGCAATTTTGATATGTCTATTGGTATGGAGCCGGCTGTTTGTGCCGCATCCAATAAGAAGTAGACACCAGAGTCCTTAGCTATTTTTCCGATGGATTCAATCGGCATCAAAGTACCGGTTACATTGGAAGCATGGGTGGCTATAATTAGACGCGTGTTACTTCGCATACTCCTTTTTATGTCGGAAGGGTCTATAAGCCCCTCGGAATCCCCAGGGACGATTGTGGTTTCAACCCCCATATCTGCTAAATGCATCAAAGGTCTAATTACAGAGTTATGTTCCATAGAGGTGGTAATGACATGATCCCCATTTTTTAATACACCTTTGATAGCCAGGTTTAAACTGTCCGTCGTGTTGTAAGTAAATATCATTCTAAAGGGGTCTTGGGCATTAAACAACTGACAGAGCATTTCCCTGGTATAGAGAAGAATGTTGGCCGCTTCTATTGCCATGGTATGACTGGAACGACCGGGGTTAGCGCCATAATACTTCATGGTCCTTAGTATTGTATCGTATACAATATCCGGCTTGGGCCAGCTTGTAGCAGCATTATCCATATAGATCATTTTCATCTTTCCATCTCCCGGAGTAACATAAATAAAATACGTAAATATATTACTAATAGGGCCGCTCCATCCCGGATGGGATCGCGGTTAAGCTCTATTTGCCTTGCTTAACACAAAAATAAAATAAGTCATATTTTCAGGGGGTAACATATGACAGCGATTGAAGATTTCAATTTTATATCCTTTAATTCACGGCAGCATGCCTTATACTTTGCTCAAATATTAAAAAATGCCGGATATAACTCTCAAATTATATCCACACCTAAAGGTGTAGCCCTGGGGTGTGGACTATCTCTAAAATTCTCGCCCCATTTAACCGGGGCCATCATGGAGGTATATAAAAACAACCCAATACCCATAATAGGTTTCTATTCGATCAGGAGAATAGGGGGCTACAGCCAGCTTCGGAGACTACCCATGGTATAAGATCATCTAGTGTAGTATGGATTGGAAAATCCTTTTCAGAGGATTCTTGTTTTGTGATTTTTTTATTCTTATTCTAAAATCTTCCAACTCCTCCAGTATGAGCTCCCATCGGCGTTTGGTTTCCATGGAACGTCTTCGGAGCTCATCGGCTTCCCTCGCTATGGTAATATGTTCCCTGTAGACGGCCTGAGCTTTATTAATCCATTCAAGTACATATTCATACATGTTTAATTCCATTGGGGAATTTAGGGGTTTATATTCAACTATTGGTTCATCCGAAAGCCTTAACCATTTTTGGAGATCTGTATGGTATTTCATATGTAGTACCCTGTATATTCCTTCGGAGTTTTCCCGGTAGGATAAGTGGATATCCCTATCATATACCTTATAGCTGTATGGAGTTGGTTCCGGGTCACCGGTAAAGTCCGATATCCTTTGATGTATCCAGTTCTCTCCATCCCAACAATAATGATATAGGGTCCAGATATCCGTATCCCACGGATTACCAAAGACGAAGAGGATGTGGATCTTATTCTCCAACACGAGGATGGCCGGATATCTGATATCATACTCCTTTATATTGTATTCACCGAGCACTTGTTCAGACCATGTATCACCGTCAAAATGCATATAGGTTATCCTGCCTTCAAGAGATAAACATATAATGTGTAATTTACCGTCTTGGTCAATACAAACCCCAAACTCTTCTTTCGCGTTTGTCGTTATAAGGTGGGGATTTCCCCAACCCATATTTTCTTTCAGACTCCTGTAGCAAATATTGTTCTGACTGTCTGAAAAGATATCCCACATATTTTCGTCACTAAACATTACTATTCTATGCGTAGTTTGGTGGGGACCCATCTATTTCACCTTCCTTGCAGGTTTTATAATTTAACCTTCGGTCAGTTAAATTCTAAGCAGTTTGGATTATCAGCCTTGGGAATTAACGGATTGATCAAAGCGTTGTGATGCTTCTCAATTAAGTTCCCTGGTGATTCTCTTGTAATAAGGTAGTAATCTGATATATTATTTATATAGAGTAGTGTACATGTTTATAACTAAAATACTGAATTTTTACTGGAACAATGGTAGGATTTGCTAAATAAGACCTTGGTAGGATGAGATTTTATTACTTAAAGGATATAATAGGAGCGGATGACTTAAATGAATGATAAAGTAGGGAATACAGATAAGATACTAACGCTGTTGGAAGAAAGGTATAGCGGGGCCGGTCCTGAACTTGACCATGAAAACCCCTTTCAGTTATTAATAGCAACCATTCTTTCCGCCCAATGCACTGACAGGCAGGTTAATAGGGTAACTCCCATCCTGTTTAAGAAGTACCCGAAAGTGGAAGATGTGGCTGCTCTGGATCCCCAAGAATTAGAACCTATCATTAAGAGCTGTGGTTTTTATAAAACGAAAAGCAGAAACATAGTGGCAACGTGCAGGCTTCTTATAGAAAAGTATGACGGGAAAGTTCCCAGAGATATCGAGACCCTCCAAACCCTACCCGGTGTTGGTAGAAAAACTGCTAATGTCGTAGCCAGCAACGCCTTTGGAGTTGATGCTATTGCTGTGGACACTCATGTTTTCAGGGTTTCGAACAGGCTTGGATTGGCGGATGCAAAGGATGTGCTGGAGACAGAAAAGCAGCTTATGGAGAATATCCCTAAAAACAAGTGGACAGCAGCCCATCACTGGCTTATCCATCATGGAAGGCAGATATGCAATGCCAGAAACCCAAAGTGCGATATTTGTTTTCTGAATCCCTATTGTCCTTACTATAACAATAAGTTGTAATCTATCTGGTGAAATCATCCATTAAAACCTAAAGACTCGTGTCTTCAAGCTTTTTTATCCCTATATATGTTTTGCCTTTTACGGGTCTATAGTAGTGGGTGTCAAAGAGCTCTTCCTTAATTAGTTTGTCCTTTTGAAAGGTTTGTCGGTATACCCGTACTTTGTAGCCATTTCTGGATGCTGTATGCACATACTCTTCGCCCTCATATTCTACATACTTCCCCTCATAATCCTTTATTATATCAGGGCTTGGTGCAGGGACGGTTTCATAAACTTCGGAATGAAATTCGTATCTTTGCCCATCGGGCAGAGGCTCGCCATAGACTTCAAAATATACCCGTTTATCGGCATAATAAGCCCTGATATATATCGGGCTCTCTCTGTTGTTCCGAAACTTCAGATCGATTACAGGCTCAGGCGGAGGCAAGTTTACTGTTGTGTCAAGGCCCATATCAATATATGAAGATGGGATGGAGTGGCGGGTCCTCTCTACAACATCCAGACCGGCCCTGATCACAGTATTGTAAAGGGTGGTTGAAGTCTGGGACACCCCACCTCCCAGGACATTGACAAAGCGTTTGTTTTGGATCATGGGTGCATAACCGTATCCTTTATCCGCGGTGCGTTTGCCAGTTGTTTCGTTAAAGGATATGGTCTGCCCCGGGGATACGACCAAGCCGTTAAAAGCCAGGGCGGCCGTCACGACATTCTTTGTCCGGTCCTCAGAGCTTTTGGACAAATCAGTACTAAAAGATGTTATTTTTTCCAGCTTTCCTTCAAAATCCCTGGCTAAAACCCCAGGGGGCAACTTAACGGGGGATAAGACTAAAGGTCTAGCAACGGTACCGCTATTCAATATTTCCCTAATTTGGTCAATGACAGTATCAACATCCAGGAAAAGGCCATACTTTTCGGGGCTTATATTAAACATTATCTTATCATCCGGATTGAACTTTAAGGTTGCATCCACAGGGTCACTGTTTATTGCTGAAGCTATTTCTTCAATTTTCTCCTTAAGCCTATCTACATTATAGGTCAGTTCCGTGTTGAAGGTTCGTCCTTGCCTCTTCAGTTTTTGGACTGCCAGGAACCGGTCTAAAAAGGTTCCTTCCCTTGCAACACTATAAGCTTCATCTACCTTCTCTGCTATATCAATATAAGCCTGGATATCCTCATGTCCAAAGGTCCAGGTATTGGATTCGTATTTCAGCTCTATGTCCAGCTTGTCCAACCGCGGTTGATTTAACTTCCTTAATGATTTCTCAGCGGACTCCTTAGTTAGGCCATCCATAGATAAGCCATCTATTGTAATACCTTCATAAAAAGTATCTGTATTTAAAAGCCTGTCCATGTAAAGCTTTATCCCTAAAACCGAGACAAGTACAAGGACGATAAAGAAAGTCAATGCCGCAGCAAGTTTTCTGTTATTTTTATTTGCTCTGTTACGCCGTGCATTCATAGTATTATTGTTTCCCCTTATGTGTTATATTTAACAATTTATCTTGGTAAAGCTCGCCTCGCAATGATTAGTTATGTATACCAAATACATTGGACAATGAAACACTCAATTATTGCTATGATTTTTATAGGAACTATGTTAAAATTAATACGGCCTGTGTGGAAAGGATATTGCAGACATGCATTGTTATAATAATAACAAAGACTATAGTATGGTTTTTGAAGTCAAATAATTAGCCTGAAGCTAGGTGATGAGGAGTTGTACAACTTGAAGATATATGGCCTGGTTGGACCCAGCGGTACAGGGAAGAGTTATAAGGCATCCAATCTTGCCAATGAACGGGGCATTTTGTATATTATAGATGATGGATTATTCATTAAAGGTAGTAAGGTAATTGCTGGCATCTCTGCAAAAAAGGAGGCTACTATGGTTGCAGCCGTGCGGAGGGCTCTGTTCATGGATAAGAAACATGCAGCTAGTGTTAAGGAGGCCATAGAAATAGCCAAGCCCAATGCCATACTGATTTTAGGCACCTCTGTTAATATGATTCATAGAATCGTGGACAATCTTGGGTTACCGCCTGCTGAAGAGATAATCAGAATTAAGGATGTATCTACAGAAGAGGAGATACAGGCTGCCCGCACTTCTAGGAGGGAACAGGGCAAGCATGTTATACCGGTTCCTACCCTTGAAATACGTAAGGATTTTTCAGGGTACCTGCTTCACCCTTTACGAATCCTTAGATTTACTGAAAAGGGAAAGAACATAGAGACCCTGGAAAAGACGGTCATGCGACCTACATACAGCTACATGGGGAAGTTTTATATAGCGGATTTGGCACTGGAATCCATAGCCTCGTACAATGCTTACAAGGTCGAGGGGGTCTATAGGGTAACAAAGGTCACATCTATAAGCCACGCAGGCGGTGTAGTTATCAACATGGAAATAACCGTGTCCTATGGCTACAGGATTTATGAAATAGTTGATCAAATTCAAGAGAAGATTGCCAAAGATATAGTACACCTAACGGGGATCAATGTGCTCCAGGTAAATGTAATAATCAAAAATATAGTAGTAGAGAAGACTTAAAACTCTTCAGGGAGCCATCGATTGAGAATATACGTATTTAGCATATAAGGGATTATTCTTAACTCAGCATAGGAGGTATTAGACATGTTTGAAATAATGGAAAAGAGGACGATAGGCCCGGGGATTATATTAATGAAGGTAAAGGCTCCCTTGATTGCCGGCAAAGCCATGCCCGGACAATTTATCATGTTGAGGGTCAGTGAGGAAGGTGAACGGATACCCTTGACTGTTGCCGATTATGACAGGGGAGAGGGAAGTATAACAATCATCTTTCAAGAAGTTGGTTACACTACCAAAGAGCTCGCCAGGCTGAGTCCGGGGGATTTTATAAGGGATTTCGCAGGCCCCTTAGGTATGCCATCCCGATTGGATGGTCAGGGCCGGGTCCTGTGTGTTGGCGGTGGAGTTGGTATAGCCCCTCTATTCCCTCAAATAAAATACTTATATAACCAGGGAACAGATGTGGATGTAATAATAGGGGCCAGAAGTTCAGACTATCTAATCTTGGTAGATGAAATCAGGGATAGTTCTTCCAATATTTATTTGGCTACTGATGACGGATCCCTGGGTCACAAGGGATTTGTAACGGATATAGTTAAACGCCTATTGGAAGATGACAACAGATATGATCTGGTAATTGCGGTGGGGCCACTGGTTATGATGAGAGCGGTTTCGTCCATGACCAAAGAATATAACATACCCACGACTGTGAGTATGAACCCCATAATGGTAGACGGTACGGGAATGTGCGGTGGGTGCCGGGTTACAGTAGGAGGCAAGGTCTACTATGCCTGTGTGGATGGACCCGATTTTGACGGACATTTGGTAGACTTTGATGAAGCAATAAGGCGTCAGCAAATGTACAGAGAAGAAGAAAAAGAAGCAGAGCATAACTGCAGAATTTTATCAAAAATATAATTGAAATATATGTTTTGAATGGGTCTGTCATATCATTTTTTTTGACGATTGCCATTAACGTAACGTATATAGATCATATTTGGGGGGAAAGAAGTATGAGTTTAGAGCTTAAAAGGGTACCCATGGCAGAACAGGAGCCCGAGGCCAGAAAGCATAATTTTGACGAAGTTTCTTTAGGATATACCTTGGAGGAGGCCATTCAAGAGGCGAAAAGATGTATACAATGTAAGAGGCCCCGGTGTGTTGCTGGATGCCCGGTTAATATACGTATACCCGAATTCATAGATCAGATAGCCCAAGGGAACATTGACAGAGCTGCGGAAATAATTAAGGAAACCAATAACTTACCGGCTATATGTGGACGAGTTTGCCCCCAGGAGGAGCAATGTGAAGCCAAATGTATTTTGGGAGTAAAAGGTGAGCCTATAGCCATAGGAAGATTGGAAAGATTTGCCGCTGACTATGCCCTGGAAAAGGAAAGGGAGAGTCAGGTTCCGGTCTCAAACGGGATAAAAGTTGCCATTGTAGGAAGTGGACCGGCGGGGTTAACGGCAGCAGCAGATTTGGCTAAATATGGTTATGAAGCGCATATATTCGAGGCTTTCCATGAACCCGGAGGAGTGCTTATCTATGGAATACCCGAGTTCAGATTGCCCGAGTCTCTGGTAAGAAAGGAAATAGAAGGGATAAAAGATCTAGGTGTTAAAATCCATACCAACATAATAATTGGTAAGACTATAACCATAGATGAACTGTTGGAACAAGGTTTCAAGGC
This sequence comes from Clostridiales bacterium, assembly GCA_012518535.1. GTDB lineage: Bacteria > Bacillota > Clostridia > Caldicoprobacterales > UBA3941 > UBA3941. Next base: position 23,599 of record JAAYRX010000160.1, read on the forward strand.
TGTTTTTATTGGAAGTGGTGCCGGATTACCGAGGTTTATGAATATACCCGGCGAAAATTTGAACGGGGTATACTCTGCCAACGAATACTTGACCAGGATTAACCTGATGAAAGCATATGATTTTCCCAACAACCATACTCCAATAAAGGTAGGAAGCAGAGTAGCTGTGGTAGGCGGAGGAAACGTAGCCATGGATGCAGCCAGGAGTGCATTGAGGCTGGGCGCAGAGGAAGTAAGAATAGTGTACCGCAGATCAGAAGAAGAGATGCCGGCCAGGTTGGAGGAAATTCATCATGCCAGGGAAGAAGGCATCATCTTCGATACTTTGGTCAATCCGGTGGAAATTATAGGTGAAAATGGTTGGGTTACCGGCATTAAGTGTATAAGGATGGAATTGGGAGAACCTGATTCTTCAGGCAGGAGAAGGCCAATAGAAATACCGGGTTCAGACTTTATACAGGATATGGATATTGTAATTATGGCAATAGGTACCAGTCCTAATCCTCTTATTGTTTCTACAACTCCGGATCTGAAGGTTCATAGTTGGGGCGGTATAATAGTAGATGAAGAAACTGGTGAGACCAGTAAAGAAGGTGTCTATGCAGGAGGGGATGCGGTTACCGGTGCTGCCACTGTTATTCTCGCTATGGGAGCTGGAAAGACGGCGGCCAAAGCCATCCATGAGAAATTAAAGGTCCGTGAGGATCAATTGTTGCCATTGTAGAAGTGCAAACAAAAAACATCCATCTAAATTGTAGTAGGGAGACATAAATGTTAATAGAAGAAAACCGGGATACAGGTGTATTAAGGATTGAGGGACTGAAGAATTTTAATCCTAAGCATATATTCGAATGCGGCCAGGCCTTTCGTTGGAATTGGGACGGCCAGGGCTATGTTGGAGTAGTTGGGGATAAAGTAGTGAGGGTGTTGTGGGAAAGGTCAACCCTGACACTGGAAAATGCTACCTATGACGATTTTAATATAGTATGGCTGGATTATTTCGACTTAAATACAGATTACGGGAGGATTATAGAAAAGCTGTCCAGGGATCCGATACTGGTGGAAGCAATAAGGCATGGATGGGGTATAAGAATACTAAACCAGGATCCTTGGGAGACCCTTATATCCTTTATCATATCTGCCCGAAATGGGATAGACAGGATAAAGGCGACGGTAGAGAGAATATCCCAAAAGTTTGGAGAAAAGATCTCCTGGGCAGGCCGGGATTATTATAAGTTTCCAAGTATTGATGTGCTAGCCGATGCGGATGAGGATGAACTAAGGAGCTGTGGATGCGGTTACAGGGGCCCGTATATTAAAGGCACAGCCCAGCTGATCCGCTCCGGAGAAATCAATCTGGATGCATTGAAGTACATGGATTATGAAGATGCTAAAGAACAGCTATTGGCATGCCCCGGTGTTGGACCCAAGGTGGCGGATTGTATCTTATTGTTTTCCCTGAGAAAAGGACAGGCCTTTCCAGTAGATGTATGGATTGGTCGTATAATGGAGGAGCTATATTCCCAGGAGATGAAGGAATTTAAGGATATACGTGAGTTCGCAGAGAACAGGTTTGGAGACATAGCCGGATATGCCCAGCAATATTTATTCTATTATGCTAGGGAAAAGCAGATTGGAAAGGCACCGTCAAAGAGATAGCCATTGAAGTCTGCCTCTATTGACCCATTTGCCTGGATAATTTGGTTGCTACGCTGGATTAACCAGAAAGTTGGCCTTGCAACTCTTTCAAATATGTCGTTGACAATATCTATTGGCTTTGGTAGACTGTTCACTAATAATTACATGAGAAATACTGCATTTTAGGTACGGATTTCGCAATAGATATGACATAAGACGGCTATAAACTTACAATAGGTCTTTGCAATTTTTCAAATTCTAATCTGTTTGATGGAGGGAGAGAGTTGACTATAAATAATAAATTTACAAAAGAAGGCCTTACCTTCGATGACGTTTTGCTTATACCGGGCAGATCTGAGGTATTGCCTAACCAGGTGGACCTTACGACCAATCTGACTAAGTCCATTAAATTGAATATTCCACTGATGAGTGCGGCCATGGATACCGTAACTGAGGCGAGGTTGGCCATCGCTATCGCCAGGGAAGGTGGAATAGGAATTATCCACAAGAATATGTCCATTGAAGAACAGGCGATACAGGTGGACAAGGTTAAGCGTTCGGAGCATGGGGTAATAGTAGATCCATTTTTCCTCTCGCCGGATCATCTGTTGTCTGATGCAAATGAGCTCATGAGGAAATATAGAATATCAGGGGTCCCTATTACGGTAAAAGGCAAGCTGGTGGGCATTATTACCAACCGTGATATAAGGTTCGAAACGGATTTTACTCAAAAAATATCCGATGTTATGACATCAGAAAATCTTATCACTGCACCTGTAGGTACGAATCTCCAACAAGCTCAGGAAATCCTTAGAAAGCACAAGATCGAGAAATTGCCCATAGTTGATGAGAACATGATGTTAAAGGGTCTTATTACCATCAAGGATATTGAGAAGGCGATTCAATATCCAAACTCCGCCAAGGATTCCAGCGGAAGGCTTTTGGTAGGTGCAGCTGTTGGAGTATCAAAGGATACTATGGACAGAGTTGCCGCCTTGATAGACGCCAAAGTAGATGTGGTAGCAATCGACACTGCTCATGGCCATTCTTTTGGTGTAATAAAAACCGTAAGCCGGATAAAGGAGAAGTTTCCAAATCTACAGATCATAGCCGGTAATGTGGCTACAGGAGAAGCTACCCGGGATTTGATAGAGGCAGGTGCTGATTGTGTCAAGGTAGGAATTGGTCCCGGATCCATATGCACTACCAGGGTAGTGGCAGGCATAGGAGTACCCCAAATAACAGCTATATATGATTGTGCAGAAGTAGCTGACAGATATGGGATTCCGATTATTGCCGACGGTGGTATCAAATACTCCGGTGACATTCCCAAAGCCATTGCTGCCGGTGCCAGCGTAGTTATGATAGGTAGCCTTCTGGCAGGCACAGAAGAGAGCCCCGGGGAGATGGAAATATACCAGGGAAGAAGTTTTAAGGTGTATAGGGGGATGGGCTCTATGGGAGCTATGGCTGCAGGCAGTAAGGACCGTTACTTCCAGGAGGATGCTCAAAAACTGGTACCTGAAGGGGTAGAAGGCCGTGTTCCCTTTAAGGGTCCGCTTTCTGATACGGTCTTCCAGCTTGTCGGAGGTCTGAAGGCCGGTATGGGATACTGCGGTACTCCTACCATCGAGGCCTTACGGAAGGATACACAGTTTATTAGAATATCCAATGCATCGCTCCGTGAAAATCATCCACATGACATATACATCACCAAGGAAGCACCCAATTACAGCGTTGGAGTTTAATAGTATATTTCATATTAGTAACTGTCATAGATCTGCTTAATAGCTTGAATTCGGTTCTACCGGATTCAAGAATATTAGGATAAGAATTGATTACAGAAGAATCTACCTTATGTCAATCCATATTGACCAATCTAAGGGATCTTGAGTATTTTACTTTGGGTCCCTTTTTACTGTTTCAAACAGATTGACGGCATGTTATTATAAAGATAGGCATGGCTTACATGGATATGTGTTGTTATGTTGAGATAATTTAGGGTAAGAATATAAGATAAACAATGAAGGAGAAGATTTGATGCAACAAGAGACAATTTTGGTCTTAAATTTTGGCAGTGAGCACAGTCAAAGAATAGCCAGGGAGGTAAGGGATTTAAAAGTATATAGTGAGATTTTGCCCTATACGGCACCTATAGAGAGGATTAAAACCCTGAACCCAAAGGGCATTATAGTGACTGTTGATGCGGATAATCTTTCCGCTGAAGGCGCAGATAAGTACATCAATCAGGTTTACCATTTGGGAATTCCAACCGTAATAATTAGCGAACCTTGTGGTGATGAAATCAGAGACTTTATCTTTGGCCCGTGTGAATGTAGTGGAACTTGGACCCCATCCAATTTTATTCAGAATTCTATAGATATCATAAAAGAAAAAGTAGGAGATAAAAGAGTCTTATGCGCTTTATCCGGAGGGGTTGACAGTTCAGTGGCTGCTGTATTGATGCACAAGGCCATAGGGGATCAATTGGTTTGCGTTTTTGTGGACCATGGATTATTGAGGAAAAACGAGGGAGATGAAGTAGAGGAAATATTCAAAGGAAAATTTCATTTGAATCTGATCCGGGTAAACGCTCAAGATCGCTTCTTAGATCGGTTAGCGGGCGTATCCGACCCGGAAGCCAAACGTATGATCATAGGAGAGGAATTTATCAGGGTTTTTGAGGAAGAGTCAAAGAAGTTGGGAAAGATCGACTTCCTGGTCCAGGGTACCATTTATCCGGATGTTATTGAGAGCGGTGCAGATGAATCTGGTCTGGTAAAAAGCCACCATAATGTAGGAGGACTTCCTGAAGATTTTGATTTTAGAGAGATAATTGAACCCCTAAGAAATCTCTTCAAAGATGAGGTAAGAAGGGTAGGCGAAGAACTTGGAATTCCTCATCACATGGTATGGAGGCAGCCTTTCCCAGGACCTGGACTGGCTATAAGGGTTATTGGTGATGTTACACGGGAGAAATTACAAATCATCAGAGAAGCTGATGCAATTTATAGGGATGAGATAGCCAAAGCAGGCCTTGACAGGGAAATATGGCAATACTTTGCTGTTCTAACCGATATGCGGAGCGTAGGGGTAACAGGAGGAAAACGTACATATGACTATACAGTTGCCTTAAGGGGTGTTACCAGTGTAGACGGAATGAGGGCCAATTGGGCCAGGATTCCCCATGAGGTCCTGGATAGAGTATCAAGTCGAATCACCAATGAGGTTGCCCATGTCAATAGAGTAGTATACGATATAAGCAGCAAACCACCGGCGACAATTGAGTGGGAATAAGCCCAACTGTTTACCGACCATTACAGAGAGCATTATGTAGGAGCCTATGGCTCCTTATGTTTTTAATGCGATATAGTTATGGTATAATAGCCTTGGGCATAAATAACGAGACAATTCTAAACTTCATAGGGTAGCCAAGTATATATTTTGGATATTACCGGTCATGATGTCCATAATTCAGCTTTTTCACTTAAGCTGACCTTTTATTCTTTTTTTAATGGTTAAAACTGAAAAAGGGGTGGTAACATTGTATCGAATTAGGGATTTAAGATTCAGATACCCTAGAAATTCCGAAGATACCATAGGCGGAATCTCCTTTGATATCAAAAAAGGGGAGATATTTGGGCTCCTTGGCCCTAGTGGTGTAGGCAAATCTACCACCCAAAAGCTCCTTATCAAGCTTTTGGGCAGCTATCGCGGTGAAATACTCTACAAGGGTAAGGACTTACACTCCTATAATGACAGCTATTATCAGGATATAGGAGTTGGTTTTGAAATGCCGGTGTTTTTTTCCAAATTAACCGCTGAGGAGAATTTACGCTTCTTTAAACAGCTCTATGCATCCAATATAGATACCGATATACTGCTAAAGAGACTGGGCCTGTATGAGGACAGAAACAGAAGGGTATCTGAATACTCAAAAGGTATGAAGGTAAGATTGAATTTTATCAGGGCAATGATAAATAATCCCAATATGCTCTTTTTAGATGAACCGACCAATGGATTGGATCCGAAGAATGCCAGAATCATTAAGGAGATAATCAAGGAATTTCGTCAGCAGGGCGGTACTGTCTTACTGACAACGCATCTGATGAACGATGTGGACGAACTATGTGACAGGGTGGCCTTTATGGCTGGCGGAAAAATAGTTGAGATCAGCACCCCTAAGGAGCTGAAACTAAAGTATAGTACCAGGGAATTGGATATTGAATATATGGATGATGGAACTATTCGAAAATCCACCTTCAGCCTGGATGGTTTGGGTACAAACAATGAATTTATGGATATCATTAGAAAGAGACCGATAATCACCCTTCATAGCAGGGAAAGCACCTTGGATGATATTTTTATAAAGGTGACGGGGGTGGATGCTGGTGTCTAGAATTATCATCTTGTTTAAAGGAGAGCTTCTAAGACTTCAAAGGTATAGATTGTTTGCGGCATCAATATTCGTGTCCATTATGTGGGTTGGAGTATTGCATTTTGTGGATATGGTGAATGTAACCGGCTTGATCCCTCAGTTGGTTTTTTTAGACGTTACTACTATGGCTGTATTATTGGTCGGGGTTAGCTTTATATATGAACGGGATGAGGCTACCTTATATAGCATGTTGATATCGCCAATCACCAAGTCCGAATACATATGGGCCAAACTCCTTTCTCACATCACACCCAGTATCGTCTCCCTGTCTATCATGTTTATTTATGCTAAGATTTTTAAGACCTTGGATGTGAATTATTTCTTGTTGCTGGGCGGAGTTGTATTGGTTGCGTTATTTCACTCTCAAATAGGCTTTTTATTAACTTTCTATACCAAGGACTTTACAGGTCTGGTAATGCTCATAATAACATTTTTTTTGGTATCCATCTTACCTGTTATTCTGGATGAATTCGGCATAGTAACAAATGAGGTATTCAGAAAGCTAATTTTCCTGCTCCCTGCCAAATCCGCACTTATGATCATCATGGGTACTACAGGGACAATGGAATCATGGAAAATAATAACATCCATCGTCTATATGGTGTTGGGCTCAACGTTTTTGTATTATCTTATATGGAAGAAACTACAAGACCATTTTCAAAGGGGAGGCGAGAAATAGGGTGTATATGGACTTTTTTAAGGCGGAACTAAAAAAATGGAGCAGGGATCCTATGATGGGGTTTATGGTTAGTTATCCTGTTATCTTTGCCATGTTGGGCAGATATTTTTTGCCTTGGCTTAGCCGTAACTATGGATTTGACTTTACTCCCTTTACGGATTTAATTCTGGTAATTATGGTGCTTATCCTACCTATATCCTATGGTGCCCTTATTGGATTCTCTATATTGGATGATCGGGATGATAATGTATTGATCAATATAATGGCTACACCGCTTAGTATCCATAAATTTCTTGGTTTCAGGTTGGTAATCGTATTTCTACTCTGCTTTTTGGCAACTTTATTTACCATGAGTTTCTCAAACATTGGCGATCTTTCCTTTAGGAATATAGTAGCTGTATCTCTTCTTGCCTCCTTGGAAGCTCCAATAAGCGGACTGTTGATTAATACTTTTTCAAGAAGCAAAATTGAAGGATTTGCCATTATGAAGGCGGGGGGTAGTATAATAATATTTCCAATAGTTGCTCTCTTCTTCAACGATATAAAAGAACTGTTCTTTTCCTTTGCGCCTGGATTCTGGACCGCAAAGGTTATTAGTTATTTTGTAAAGGATAGTGGCTTTTATCTGACATACAATCAGTACTATATTATAGGATTGGCCTACATGTTGGCATTAAACGTATTGGTTTACAGACTGTTTATTAAGCGGGTCATATTGAACTAGGGAAGACTTCCTAACGAAATATTTGAATAAAGTTAATTGTTTTGCGTCAAATGGCGAAATTTAGGTATTTAATCTCTGGAAAACCGAACATTAATCTACTTACAAGAAAAAACGTTCAAATAATTATTGACAATTGGGATGGGCTTTGATATATTGTTTATGTACCGTATAGAACTCATATAATCCTAATAATTGGTTTGGGAGTTTCTACCAGGCAGCCGTAACTGCCGGACTATGAGTGATATGCACGATATTGGAAGGTCAGTTGGCCTTGCGGTATATAGGCATATTGATTCACTCAGGTCAGGAATCTATATGTCTATTTTTTCTGGGTAAAATATTATTTAATGACCTGACAACATTAAAGGAGGAAATATGAATGAACGGCTTTTTAGATCGAACTTTTAAGCTGAAGGAACACAACACGGATGTAAAGACCGAAATAATGGCTGGTATAACCACATTTATGACCATGGCTTACATCCTGATCGTCAATCCTAATATCCTGTCCGGGGTTGAAATCGGTATTGATCTAATGGATCGAGGCGCCGTATTTACTGCTACCGCTCTTTCTGCCGCAATTGCTACAATCGTCATGGCCTTCTTAGCAAATTACCCTGTTGCCCTTGCATCGGGTATGGGACTGAATGCATTCTTTGCTTTTGTTGTTGCCACTAAGTATTCCTGGCAGATAGCATTGACCGCTGTTTTGATCGAGGGTGTTATTTTCATTATCTTGTCATTTTTTAAATTCAGAGAGGCAATCGTAAACGGCATTCCCGAGAACTTAAAGTATTCTGTAACCGTCGGAATAGGATTGTTTATTGCATTTATAGGTCTTCAAAATGCAGGAATCATCACAGATGACGGTGCAGTATTAGTTGGTTTAGGGGATCTAACGAGTATCACATCCATTTTGTTCTTTATAGGTTTAATCGGTACTATATACATGACCCATAAAGGTATTAAAGGAGCACTCCTTTGGGGAATACTGGGTACTTATGCCTTGGGTATAATTTGTCAATTGACTGGCCTTTATACGGTGGATTTTGAAGCCGGCAGATTTAATCTCATTCCCGAGGGAGGCATTGTATCCCTGCCACCTTCCTTAGGCCCAACCTTTATGAAATTCGATTTTCAGGGTGCAATCAAGTTAGGCTTTGAGTTTATTGTAATACTGTTCTCATTCTTATTTGTTGACATCTTTGATACCGTTGGAACCCTAATAGGTGTCGCCAGTAAGGGAAATCTCCTGGACAAGGAAGGCAAACTACCAAAAGCAAAAGAAGCCTTACTTGCCGATGCCATTGGTACTGTATCCGGAGCATGCCTTGGTACTTCCACAGTAACCAGCTATGTTGAGAGTGCAGCCGGTGTTGCTGAGGGTGGTAGAACAGGTTTAACCGCATTGGTAACTGGACTTATGTTCCTGGTAGCCTTGGTTTTCTCCCCAATATTTACCATAATACCATCCTTTGCTACTGCACCCATATTGGTAACTGTTGGACTCTTCATGGTAACTGCCATAGCTAAAGTGGATTTTAGCGATTATACAGAAGCCCTACCTGCTTTTTTGACTATAATTATGATGCCTATGGCATATAGTATTGCAGACGGTATAATGTTCGGTATGCTGTCTTGGGTTATTCTGAAGTTAGTTACCGGTAAGGCAAAACAGATTAACCCTTTAATGTACATCCTTGCACTATTGTTTATCCTAAAGATAGTTCTCTAAAATATAATTTAGGACCTGCAAGATAATGAAGTCCGATGTAGATGTCATCGGACTTTATTTATCTATAGTATTTTTGAGCATAATAAGTAGCGAAGAGGGAAGCAGGATTACATGATTCACTAGGACACCTTATTTTTATGGAGGTGAGGGTATGTGTAGAATAAATAAAGTAGCAATTATTATGGGAAGTGATTCGGACCTTCCCATTGTGAAGCCCGGAATCGAATTGTTAAAATCCTTTGGTATTCAGATCGAGGTCAGGATTCTGTCAGCTCATAGGACGCCCGATCATGCCTCAGAATACGCCAGAACGGCCAGGGAGCGAGGAATAGGTGTGATTATTGGTGCCGCGGGAAAGGCTGCCCACCTGCCAGGGATAATGGCCGCCTATACCACTCTTCCGGTAATAGGGCTTCCAATCAAGTCTTCTACCCTGGACGGTTTGGATTCTTTATTATCCATTGTACAGATGCCAAAGGGTATCCCAGTGGCAACAGTTGCTATAAATGGGAGTGAGAATGCGGCTTTACTGGCTGTTCAAATCCTGACTTTGGGGGATGAGAAATTAGCCGAAGCCTTGAAACAGTATCGTATCTCTATGGAGGACCAGGTGTTAGCCAAGAACGAACAAGTGCAAAAGGAATTAGGATAGGGTAAAAGCCCTAATCTTCGGCATGACTAAGGATTTAAGAGAACATATAGAACCCATTAATCGGTGGAGGGTAAGTATATAAAAAATGTATAAAGAAATGGTCTATCATCATGACAAGTTAAAGGAAGCCTGCGGAGTCTTTGGGGTTTTAGACATGGATAATTTGAGGGTTGAAGAGCTAACTTACTACGGCCTGTATTCTCTCCAACACAGGGGGCAGGAGAGCGCTGGAATTGCTGTATCCGATGGGAAAAACATCAAATATCATAAAGCCATGGGACTGGTGGTAGAGGCCATAGACCCAAAATCCATGGCCCGTTTGCGAGGCGGGCAAATAGCTATTGGCCATGTATGGTATTCAACGGATGGGGATGTTAGCGTACACAATACCTTGCCTCTGGTAATGAAATACAGAAAGGGAACCATAGCCATCGCCCATAACGGTAATATAGTAAATGCAGGTGCACTTCGCACATCCCTTGAGGATCAGGGTGCAATCTTTCAAACTTCCACAGACAGCGAAGTGATTGCCAATCTCCTGGCTCGACAGGATTCGGACAGCTTTGAGACAGGACTTTTAGACACATTGAAAACCATCAAGGGTTCCTATGCCCTGGTTATAATGACTGAAGATAAGTTGATAGCCGCCAGAGACCCTCATGGTATGCGACCACTGGCCCTCGGCAAACTCAAAAATTCATATGTAATAGCTTCTGAAAGCTGCGCTTTTGATATTATCGGGGCGGATTTCATCAGGGACGTCAGGCCCGGTGAGGTCATCGTAATAAGTCGCCAGGGTCTGGAGAGCATGCAGATACCTACACCTCTTAAGACATCCCTATGTATTTTTGAATTTGTCTACTTTGCCCGAACTGATAGCAATATTGACGGTATTAGCGTCTATATGGCAAGAAAAGAAGCAGGTCGCAGGTTGGCTGTGGAGCAGCCGGTAGATGCAGATCTTGTCATCGGTGTTCCCGATTCCGGCACTACGGCCGCTCTTGGCTATTCTGAAGCGTCAGGGATACCTTTTGGTGAGGGACTGGTAAAAAATCGCTATGTGGGAAGAACCTTTATCAATCCCGACTTTAATATTAGGGAGCAAAACGTCCGGATCAAACTGAATGCCTTGACCCGAATAGTTAGAGGGAAAAGAATAGTTATGGTGGATGATTCCATAGTAAGAGGAACCACCAGTAAGAAGATCGTTGAGATGCTGCGTTTGGCAGGAGCCAAGGAGGTACACATGCGAATCAGTTCGCCTCCTGTAAAATATTCATGTCATTTTGGTGTTGATACACCAGGTGCTAAACATTTAATAGGGGCGACCTATACCATAGAAGAGATAAAACAGATTATAGGGGCTGATTCTTTGGGTTATCTAAGTATCGATGGACTAATAAGAACCGTTGAAGAAAGTGGCTGTGGTTTTTGTTTGGGTTGCTTTAATCAGCAGTACCCCATGGAATTGGATTGGAATACAGAAAAGCAGGAGATGGATTCGGAAACGGAGGGATGAGGGTTATGAAGTGGACTTATAAGGATGCGGGCGTAGACGTAGAATCTGGATATAGGGCAGTTAACCTTATGAAGGAACATATACTAAAGACCCATACTCCACAGGTTATCGGGAGCATAGGAAGCTTTGCAGGCCTTTATGCCCTGGATATGGAGGGTATAAAAAGCCCGGTCCTGGTATCGGGCACTGATGGAGTAGGGACTAAATTACAGCTCGCCTTCCTTCTGGACAGGCATGATACCATTGGAATAGATTGCGTGGCTATGTGTGTGAATGATATTGTCTGTCAAGGCGCAAGGCCTATGTTTTTCCTGGACTATTTGGCTACAGGCAAACTGGAGCCTGAAAAGGCGGCTACCATTGTAAGAGGCATAGCTCATGGATGCCTGGAATCCGGATGCGCATTGATAGGTGGAGAGACCGCCGAGATGCCGGGTTTCTACAGGGAAGACGAATATGATATGGCAGGTTTTGTCGTAGGAATAGTAGACAGGGAAAAGATAATAGACGGTTCCGGGATAGAGGAGGGAGACGTGCTTATTGGTCTTGAATCGTCTGGCGTGCACAGTAACGGTTACTCTCTGATCAGGAAGCTTGTTATAGAGGAAGAGTATCGCCTGGATGACTATAATGTTTCTATAGGCCTTACCATTGGGGAGGAACTTTTAAAACCTACCAGAATCTATGTGAAGCCCATCCTGAAGGCCCTAAAAGGCTATACACTAAAGGGAATCGCCCATATCACCGGTGGTGGATTCATTGAGAACATACCAAGAATTCTGCCAGACGGGTTAGGTGCAATCATATATGAGGAATCTTGGCCTGTAAAACCTATATTCCAGCTAATAGGCAGATGGGGTAATATAGAAAAGATGGACATGTTCAATACCTTCAATATGGGAATTGGGATGGTAGTGGCATGTCAAGCATCGGATGCCGATGATCTAGTAAAACTTTTTACAGATGAAGGTTATCCTGCCCATGTCATAGGAAAGATTGAAAAGGGCCGGGAAGGGGTTGTCTTTGGTTAATGAAGAACATTGGTGTTTTTATTTCCGGAGGTGGTTCTAACCTCCAGGCAATCATAGATGCCATAGACAATGGTGACATAAAAGCTCGAATCAGCCTTGTCATTTCCAGCCGGGAAGGTGTTTATGGCTTGGAAAGAGCAAGGGAACGCAGTATTCCTTATGCGGTTGTCTCCAAAGGAGATTACAGGGATTCTAACTCCTTTGGCAATGCCATTCTAAAACATCTGGAGGAGGGTAGGGTGGACATGGTGGTTTTGGCGGGATACCTGAATATCCTCCCCAGGGAAGTTATTGAAAAATTTAGGAATAGGATTATCAACGTTCATCCATCCCTTATCCCGGCCTTTTGTGGCCAGGGATATTACGGCAAAAGGGTACACCAGGCTGTTTTGGATCATGGGGTTAAGATAACAGGCGCAACGGTCCATTTCGTGGATGAGGGGACCGATACAGGTCCGATAATAATGCAAAAACCCGTTGAGGTTCTGCCGGAGGATGATATTAACACTTTGGCAGAGAGGGTGTTAAAGGTAGAGCACCAACTGCTGCCCAAGGCTCTTAAGTTGTTGGTTGAGGATCGGATCCTGGTTGATGGACGCAGGGTCATTATAAGCTGAAAACATTTCGATCTAATAAAGAATTGGAGGAAAGAAATGAACAAAAAGCGTGCTATTATTAGCGTATCTGATAAGACGGGAATTGTCGAGTTCGCCGAACGGTTAAATGATATGGGCATCGATATTATCTCCACCGGGGGTACTGCGGGAACTTTAGGAGGGGCCGGTATTCCGGTAATAAATATAAGCGATGTAACGGGGTTTCCTGAATGCCTGGATGGCAGGGTAAAGACACTGCATCCAAATATTCATGCCGGAATTTTGGCCATAAGGGACAATCCACATCACATGGACCAGCTGGAAAGTTTAGGCATCAATACAATAGACTTTGTAATCATTAACCTGTACCCCTTTAAGGAGACCATCTTGAAAGAGGATGTGGATCTAAAAGATGCCATAGAGAATATTGACATTGGGGGGCCGACCCTTCTAAGGGCGGCAGCAAAGAATTACCAGGATGTAGTGGTAATAGTCGATCCTGAAGATTATGACCCAATAATAGATGAACTTAAGGAAAAAGGCTATATATCAGCTGAAACTAAATTCTATTTGGCTGCGAAGGTTTTTGAACATACAGCCCATTACGATTCACTTATTGCCGAATACCTGAGAGAACAATCCGGCCAGGAAGAATTTCCGGAGCTATTGACCCTGACCTTCGAGAAGATGCAGTCTATGCGTTATGGCGAAAACCCCCATCAGAGGGCAGTTTTCTACAGGGAGTCAGGCAGCCGGCCGGGAAGTCTTGTTAATGCGGTGCAGCTGCATGGTAAGGAGCTCTCCTATAACAATATAAACGATACGAACGGCGCACTGGAACTCTTAAGGGAATTTGAAAAACCTACCGTAGTGGCGGTTAAACACGCCAATCCCTGTGGTGTAGGCAGTGGCAAAGACATCTTTGAAGCCTATGATAAAGCCTATAGGGCGGATCCGGTGTCCATCTTCGGTGGTATAGTCGTTGCCAATGACGTGATAGACGAAAAAACGGCTGAAGCCATAAACAAGATCTTCATTGAAATTGTCGTGGCTCCATCCTACACAGAAGGGGCCCTGGATATACTAAAGCAGAAGAAGAATATAAGGATATTGGAGTTGAAGGATATAAGGTCCGGGATACCTAAGGGTACATACGATATGAAAAAAGTGTATGGGGGGTTATTGGTTCAGGAAGCAAATACCAAGCTTCTTCCGGACATGTCAGACATTAAGGTAGTAACGAAAAAGAGCCCATCATCAAAGGAGTTAGAGGATCTTATATTTGCATGGAAGGTGGTTAAGCATGCAAAATCCAATGGAATCGCCATCGCCAAGGATGGTCAATCCTTAGGTATTGGACCCGGCCAAGTAAATAGAATTTGGGCTGTCAATCAGGCTATAGAAAGAAGTGGCCCCAATGTAAAGGGAGCAGTGCTGGCATCGGATGCGTTTTTCCCCTTTCCCGATTGCGTAGAAGCTGCCGCTGCAGCCGGTATTACAGCTATTATGCAGCCCGGAGGTTCAATCAGGGATCAGGAATCCATAGATGAATGCGACAGGCATGGAATAGCCATGCTCTTTACCGGCATGAGGCATTTTAAACACTAGGGCAGAGGCTCCATACAGTCAATGCAATGGACGATTAGAAGGATGTGACATGATGAAGGTTTTAGTTGTAGGTGGGGGAGGAAGGGAGCACGCCATTATATGGAAGCTAAGTCAAAGCCCAGGGATTTCCGTTCTATATTGTGCACCGGGCAATGGTGGAATAGGTAGAATGGCCACCTGTGTAGGTATAGAAGCTACGGATATAAGAAGTATGGTACAGTTCTCAAAGGATAATGCTATCGATCTGGTAGTTGTAACCCCGGATGATCCCTTGGCCATAGGTATGGTGGACGCCTTGGAAGAAGCAGGCATAAGGGCATTTGGCCCTAGAAAGGACGCTGCAATAATAGAGAGTAGTAAGGTGTTTGCCAAGGGCCTTATGAAAAAGTATGATATACCAACCGGTGATTACAAGGTGTTCTCGGACTACAATGAAGCTCTGACCTATTTAAAGGAGACAAATTATCCCCAGGTAATAAAGGCCGATGGCTTGGCCTTGGGTAAAGGGGTTATCATCACCAAGAACTTTGCCGAAGCCGGTAAGGCTTTGGAAGAGATAATGGTAGACAAGATCTTTGGCACTGCTGGAAATCAGGTTATAATAGAAGAGTTCCTGGTGGGGCAAGAAGTCTCCCTATTAGCTTTTAGTGATGGGCACACCATTGTACCTATGGTTAGCGCCCAGGATCATAAGAGAGCCTTTGATGGGGATAAGGGACCAAACACCGGGGGAATGGGAGCCTTTTCTCCAAGTAGGGTGTATACACCTGAAATTGCCAATATAGTTGAGACTGAAATACTGGAACCGACTATACAGGCTATGAATAAGGAGGGTCGTCCCTTTAAAGGAGTTCTATTTCTAGGCTTGATTCTAACCCAGGATGGTCCAAAACTCCTGGAGTATAATGCAAGGTTCGGTGATCCGGAGACCCAGGTAGTTTTACCAAGGCTGAAAACCGATCTTTTGGATATTTTCTTGGCAGTGGCGGATGAAAGACTGGATGAAATAGACATTGAATGGGAAGACAGTGCTGTGGCCTGTGTAGTATTGACATCAGGAGGTTATCCCGGTTCCTATAAAAAGGGTTATCCTATCCGAGGTCTGGAAAACTTGGATGGAAGTCATGATACTATAGCATTCCATGCGGGAACCCGTTGGCAGGAAGACAGGTTTTTGACCGATGGAGGCAGGGTTTTAGGAGTAACAGCAGTAGCGGAGGATCTGGACAGGGCAGTTAAAAATGCTTATAAAGGTGTAGATTTAATCAGCTTTAAGGATATGCACTATCGCAGGGATATAGGTTTAAAGTAGGTTTGTCATGACGGAATAAGAGGACACGGTATAAGAAAAACATTGTCGTTTCATAGGGATAGATAAAATATAAAAGGTCTCTGAATGTTTTCAGAGACCTTTGGCTTGATTGTATTCTTTGTACCAACTCATCTCATCTGGATAAAAGAGATGGGCTACTTATTATAAGCTTGCTCTCAAAGTCCAAAACCTTCAATTAGAGTATCCATTGTTATTTTTTCATAGACCTTATCTATAAAACAATCGATCTTTTGATTGGAGGTTGCCGAAGCCTTGATTGGGATATTATGCCTGTTGATCAATTCGAAGACGGTTGCAGCCACTCGGGGTTGCTGTTCCAGTCCCAACCCTTCCAGAGTTATCTTTATGATATCGGTGTCCATCTTTATAGCCAGGTTTTTATCTTTGGCAGCCAAGCCACGACAGAATGCTTCCGCTTTTTCCAGATCCTTTGCAGAAAGTGCAAAGGTAATATCGGTCATTCTATCAGCAGGGGAGATTTGGCTGATGAGCTCCAAATAATTATTTTCGCCTGCAAACTCCTTGAATATGTTGGCAATTGTGTTGAGCTTGGCAGGTGCATTACGGATGGATACCAGAATAATATCAGCCTGAGTTGTGATGCTGGTAACCGGGCTTCTCTCATCAAGTACATTTTTCATGTTATACAGACCTGGACGTCTATTGGCCATATACCTGACTGCCCTGAGGGCACCTACGGCGAAGATCTGCTTAGAATACGCGGTGTGTTCAATCTCGATTACCTCATCCTTTCCTGCGAACATAACCGTATGCTGACCTACAAGAGTACCGCCACGTATGGCATGGATACCCATATCCGATGGTGATCTCATATCATTCTTGCTATGTCTACCGTATATATAGTGCTTGGAATTTAAGAAGACCTCGTTAATAGCATTTGCCAGGGCATAAGCAGTCCCACTAGGTGCATCTACCTTTTCATTATGGTGTTTTTCTATGATCTCAATGTCGTAGGAATCTCCAAGAACCTGTGCTGCTTGCTGGATCAATTGATACATAAGGTTAATTCCTATAGACATATTTGCAGCTTGAAAGATGGGAATCTCCTTGCTATAAGCCTCGATGCTTTGCTGTTCCTTTTCATTAAAGCCAGTTGTAGCAATAACTAAAGCACATTTTTGAGTATGAGCCCACTTTAATAAGGAAGGCAAGGCCTGGGGCAGTGAAAAATCTACAACAACATCACATTCCACCGGGCACTCATCCAAGGAGGAATAAACCGGAAATGGGTTTTCAAAGGCATCAGGGTACCTGTCAATACCGGCGACTATCCTGATGTCTGACTGACTGGCCGCCATTGAAGCAACCACCTGGCCCATCTTACCATTACATCCGTGGATAATTATATTTATCATTTGTAGGGACACTCCTATCCATGTATATTAAAGGTCGTTATTACTCCAATACTCCATTAGTTTCTCAGCAATTTGAACCGTGTTGGTAGCAGCTCCTTTTCTAATATTATCTGCTACAACCCACAAATTAACACCATGATCCAGGCTTTCGTCTCTCCGCATCCTACCAATAAAGACCTGGTCTGAACCATTAGCATTGACAGGCATGGGGTACACATTGTTATCAGGATCATCTATTACTTCGACTCCGGGGGCTCCCGATAGAACTTCCCTTAACTCATCCAGATTAAATTCCTTCTTAAGCTCTACATTAATGGATTCACTGTGGCCATTATAGACAGGAACCCTTACAGTTGTAGCGGTGATCCTGAGACTATCATCACTAAGAATTTTCTTGGTCTCTTCTATCATCTTCATTTCCTCTTTGGTATATCCGTTATCTAAAAAGGAATCGATGTGGGGGATGCAGTTATCAAAGATCGGGTGAGGGAATTTCTTAGGTTCTATTCCATCTATACCGTTCTTAAGGTCATCATAGCCTGCTACACCGGCTCCAGACACGGCCTGATATGTGGAATAAACAATTCTCTTAATTCCATAACGATCATGGAGGGGTTTTAAGGCCACCACCGCCTGGATGGTAGAACAGTTTGGATTAGAGATGATGCCCTTGTGTTTTAAAATCTCTTCAGGGTTTACCTCGGGCACAACCAGAGGAACGTCTTTGTTCATTCTCCATGCGCTACTGTTGTCTATAACCACTATGCCCTTTTCTGCGGCTATAGGGGCATAGGTCTTGCTTATATCCCCACCTGCCGAAAATAATGCAATATCAATATCCTTATTATCAAAACAAGATGGTGTAAGCTCTTCTATTACGTGCTCTTTTCCCATAAAAGAGATAGCTTTACCGGCAGAACGGGCTGATGCAAACATAAAACACTTATCAATAGGCAGATTCCGCTCTTCCAATACTTCCAGAAATTTCTGGCCAACCATACCTGTAACGCCTACTATGGCAAGATTGTATTTTTTCATGATTTGCCTCCTCCAAATAATTTTACTCAGTCCTATTTAAATGTACGCAATTAATAAGACTGATTGTGACACATATAACCTAAAAAACGAAAGCGGCTGATGTTTCACCAGCCGCTTTCGTTTATTTTGTCATTGCTATCTAACAAAGATTACGAAAGCAGTTAGCTCTCCACCAAACATGTGCTCAGTGACAATCCGAGGACTATTAATCCGGGGACCAAGGTATAAAATGCGGTGTTCTATACCTTTCGGCATCTTTTCCTTTGAGATTCCTTCACAGAATTCCGCATTCTCAGGAAACTTACTCATAAAAGATGCACCTCTAAACTGCAAATATAATATTAAAAACCTGATAACTATTTGCTCAGATTAAAGATATTATCAACTCATGATACCATCCATATAAATGTATGTCAAATGATTTTTTATATAGGTAAGCCCGGTAGTGTAAGTAAAGATTGAACATATTTTACCTGATTTAGGATAAGTCTGACAAAAGGAAACAGGTAAATTCAGCAATGTTAACAGTTGATATCATGGATTATATTTTTCATATCATTTACATGGCCACGGACATATAGTAAAATAGAATTGAGTTTTCTTACACAGATACAAGGAGGCATTGGTATGAGAGAATGGGGAAGATTGCTTACAGCTATGGTTACACCCTTTGATAGGGACATGAATGTTGATTATGAAAAGGCTGTCCAGCTTGGGAAAAGGATCGTTGAGGACGGAACCACTGCTTTGGTTGTGGTTGGAACCACTGGGGAATCGCCAACTATAACTGATGAGGAAAAGTATGAGCTGTTTAAAATACTTAAAGACAGGATAAACGTACCCATAATAGCCGGAATTGGTACCAATTGTACACGGGCTACCATAGAGACAGGCAAACTGGCTGTAAAAGCAAAGGCTGACGGGGTATTGGTGGTAGTTCCATATTACAACAAGCCCAACCAACAGGGTCTTTTCGCTCATTTTAAGGCCGTAGCCGAAGCCATTGAGCTGCCCATGATGCCATACAATGTCCCATCCAGGACTGGTGGTAATATGGAAGCAGAAACCTCTATTGCTCTATCCAAGATCCCCAATATAGTAGCACTAAAGGAAGCCAGTGGAAATATAGACCAGATAACCAGGATTATAGCAGGTTGTTCCAAGGACTTTTTAGTCTATTCGGGAGACGATGGATTTACCCTGCCCACCCTTTCTGCAGGAGGATATGGGGTTGTCAGCGTTGCTGCCCAGGTTGCCGGTCGTAAGATAAGAGATATGATTGAAGCATATGTAAGCGGGGATACTAAGAAAGCTGCCGAGCTCCATCAAATGCTCAGTCCCTTGTTTAAAGCTTTATTTGTAACCACGAATCCCATACCTGTAAAAGCAGCTCTAAACCTTATGGGAATGGATGTAGGCGGGCTGCGTCTGCCTCTGGTGGAAGCAGATGACAGGGTAAAGGAGATACTTAAGAGAGAAATGAGTGCTTTAGGACTTGTATAATTATTGACTTTTATAAAAGCCTTTATAAAAAGGGCGATTATTCAATTGGAGTTATGTAGTTTAGTTACAGGAATAATCCCCTGAAATATTGGACAAGGTGATATTTCCGAACTTATAAACCTTGATATTAAAAGAAATACAAGAGTAGGTAATGTATGTTGCCTGGGAAAGGATTGTTTAGATGTTTGGTGGATTCTTTAATCGGATGTATTATGGTAATCCCAATAGACCCGATTTAAAAAAAGAAGATGTACAAATGGGGCGGTTTAAGACATTTTTTGTAGTACTGCAGATTAGGGTTTGGAAGCTGATACAGCTAAATCTACTGTATTCTATATTTTGGGCCCCGGCCTTTTTTGTAATATATGCACATCTAATGGCCATGACACGAATGTTGGAAAACAATGATATGCTTAACATGTTACCGGGTTTTTGGAGCTCGTTGATTATACTGCTGATCCCATGTATGGTAATAGCCGGACCGGCAACAGCCGGAGCAGTATATGTAATACGGAATTGGGCAAGGGATGAGCATGCATGGCTGTGGAGTGATTTTAAGGATACCTGGAAACAGAATTGGAAGGAAAGCCTGCTGATTATGCTGATCAACGGATTGGTCTTGTTTGTATTCTACGTAAATATGAACTTTTACGCGGTGCAGGCTCAAAAAGGATTGATATATATTGTTCTCCGCTATCTTGTTATAATAATGGGAATAGTATATTGCATGATGAATATGTTTATTTTCCCCATGCTGGTAACCTACAAGCTGAAGTTAAGACAAATATTTAAAAATGCCCTTATATTTACCATGGCTGAGTTACCAAGAACTTTTGTAATATTTGTTTTGGCCTCGCTTTTGTTTGGCCTGGTGTTTTATTACAGTATATCCTTTATCATACCATTCTTTATAATAGGACTGGCCTTTCCTATGTTTATTGCAATTTCTTATGTCAATTGGGTATTTGATAAATACCTCAATAAAGTGCCGGATGAACATAGTGAGGTTTCAGCAAAAAATGGGTCTTAAAGGACCTTTTTTTGTTATATTTATTTATAGTGATTCTATTTTGCTATGGCAAAAATCATAATTTAGGGTGTTAAGATGATGTATGAGGAATTTGCGTATATATATGACAAAATGATGTTGGAGGATGTAGATTATATTGAATGGGCTGATTACATAGAGGACTTATTTCGTCTTTACGATATTAGGCCAAAAGATGTAGCAGACTTAGCCTGTGGAACGGGCAATATGACCACAATCCTATCCCAACGTGGATATAATGTAATCGGGATTGATCGTTCTGAAGACATGCTTTCTGTAGCTCAGGAAAAAGCACGCGAGCAGGGGTTAAGAATACCCTTTATATGTCAGGATCTAAGACGTGTTTCCCTGCATAAAACCGTGGATGCAGTGCTAATCGTATGCGATGGAATAAACTACATCCTGGACGATTCGGATCTTGATAAAGTTTTTTCCGGTATATATAGCATTTTAAAGCCTAATGGGGTATTATTGTTTGACATAAGTTCCCACTATAAGTTATCCTCTATACTGGGCAATAGTATTATGATCGATAACGATACGGATATCTCCCTGATATGGCAAAATGACTTTGATGACCAAATGGGTATATGTACTATGGAGCTGACATTCTTTGTACGGGAAGGCTCGCTATATCGAAGATTTGATGAGATCCATGTTCAAAAAGCCCATCGGATTTGTGATATTGTTGGAAGACTGGAGCAGAATAATTTCATAGACATAAATTGCTATAATCATATGGGGTTCAGCCAACCCCAAGAGGATAGCCAACGCATTTTGTTTGCATCCAGAAAGCCAAAATAAATGCTACCAGTTTGAATATTGATACTATGTCCTTAATCCATAGAGATAGGTCAAGCTTAGTAGGTTAAATTTAGATAATAAAGGCTTTGGATATTGGAACCAGGAAATCATAAAAATTAGCAGGAATAGGAGATATGTTATGAAAGACTATATAATCAGGGCTACGGCGGCTCAAGGGTATATACGTGCCTTTGCTGCCACTACAACGAATTTGGTAGGGATGGCTCAAAAAACTCACGGTTTATATCCCGTCCCTTCGGCTGTTCTGGGAAGGACCATGACAGCAGCCCTAATGATGACTATAGATATGAAGAGCGAAAGCCATAACCTATCAATAGTTCTAAAGGGGGAAGGCCCTGTAGGAAACGTAGTAGTGGTGGCCAAACCCAATGGGCGGATCAAGGGATATGTTGATAATCCTCGTGTGGACTTGCCCTTGAATCCCCTGGGTAAGCTGGATGTAGGTACGGCTGTAGGGAAAAAAGGGAAGCTGACGGTTATAAAAGATCTGGGCTTAAAGGAGCCCTATGCAGGGCAGGTAGACCTGGTTACCGGGGAGATTGGCGAGGATATAGCCTATTATATGGCTGTTTCTGAACAAAAACCTTCAGCCGTTGCACTGGGCGTTTTGGTAGACCCGGATGCCTCCATAAGGGCTGCAGGAGGTTTTATTATACAGCCCTTACCTGGTGCACCCGATGAGCTTATAGATAGCATTGAGCAGAGAATAGCCAAGGTCCCATCTGTTTCAACCATGGTGGACGAAGGCAAAAAACCCGAGGAAATGCTGGAAGCGGTATTGGGATCTATGGATCTAAAGGTCAATCAGAGGATATATCCCGTATTTGCTTGTGACTGTAGCAGGGAGCGGTTGGAATCAGTGCTTCTCAGCCTGGGCGAGGAAGAACTGGAAATTATTCTAAAAGAGGACGGCAAGGCAGAGCTGGTTTGCCATTACTGTAATACAGTCTACAATTTTGATGAAAAAGACATAATCAAACTTATTGAAAACGCTAGAACCTAGGCCAACTTTATATAGTGGCACAATAGGTTTTGTGCTATAATATGTTTATGTAATTCAGATATCAGGAGATGGAGATGGCAAGAGAGTTATTTGCAAGAACACGAAAGAAAGTTATTTCTTTTGACCAAAACGGCGAGTTTTATCATAGAAAAGCCAGAAAGCATATGGATAATAACAATTATCTAAATGCCTTAAATCTTTATAGAAAAGCGGTAGAAAAAGAACCCCAGAATGTCGAATACCTGCTGGATTTAGCCGAAGTCTTCACGGAAATGGGATGCTATGATCAATCCAGCAGGGTTTTGTTTACCATCCTCCAAAAGGAGAAAGCCAGGTTTGATTGCTATTTTGGCCTGGGCTGCAATTTCCTGGGCATGCAGGATTATGATAAAGCCATAGAATGTTTTGAGAAATACTTAGATATTGATCCATATGGGATTTACTCGGAAGAAGCAAGGGATTTATTGGAAGTTTTGGAAGACTACGAGTATTACTTCGATGAAAACCCTGATGGATTTGATTCTGGCGAGAGCAATATATACACTCTGGCCACGGAAGGAAAAGACCTTTTGGATCAGGGTGAATATAAAGAAGCTATCAAAAAACTGGAGAAGGTTATTTGCTTGGATCCAGATCTTTTGTTTGTAAAGAACAATTTAGCCTTGGCCTATTTTTGTGCTGGTAGGCTTAACCAGGCTATAGATCTTAGCCTGGATGTCATAGAGAGAGAGCCTCAAAACATCCATGCCAATTGCAATCTATGCCTTTTCATAAATGAAAGGGACGGTGCAAAGGCCGGTGAGAAGTACCTTGATGCTATAATCGATTTCAAGACTCAGGATCCGGAAGAAATTCATAAAATAGCAGTAACCCTATGTGAACTTAAGGAACACGAGAGGGCTAATCTAGTATTAAAAAGATTATTACAATATAAACCATATGATATCAGAATCCTTCATCATGTGGCTGTTTCCTGTTTCAATCTTGGTAAGTATAGGGAGGCTTATAAGTATTGGAGGAAAATAGATCGTATTGATCCGGATAACACAGTAAGCGATTTTTATTTAAAGCTGGTGCAGGAATACTTGAATGGGGATAAGACCGGAGGCGAGATATCCTACCATTTTCAGGTACCCTACGATGAAATCCTTCTTAGGATTAAGAAATTAAACAGTATCCTCAAACTCGATGAGAAGAGTTTGCTGATTAAGTGGAGATACGATGATAGTTTTAGAATGCTATTATACTGGGGATTGGAGCTTAATGACAAGCTCATTAAAAAGGCCATACTGAATGTGGTGGCTTCTTTTAACGACAGGAAAGCTGAAGAATTTCTAAGGGAATTCCTTTTGAGGATAAGCGAGAGTGAAGAACTAAAGACCGAAGCATTGGGTCTTTTGAAGCAGATGTCGGCTCAGGAACCCTATATGGCTTACGTTGATGATGGTTTGGTCGAGGTTAAGGTGGATATTCTTGAGGAGGATGCATTTATAATCCCTTCAGACATGGAGGTGGTAATTCAAACTGCCGTAAATATGATGGAAGGCAGATATGAGGAAGGATACCAGGATGATGTCAGGCAGATATGGACTAAGTTTTTGAAATCCCTTTATCCCAATGAATTACCCAGGATTAAGAAGTATGAGGCATGGGCAGCAGCTATTGAACTCTACTATTGTATGGAACATGGTATATATGTCAAGAATAAGGATGTTTCGGATCATTATGGTATTAGCTATTCGTCCCTCTATAATAACTATAACAGGATAAGGATGATTTTACAGGAAAAATAGGTGTTCAAGGGGGTTATGGGTATGAAATGGATAGGAATAGTAAAGGATCTTAAAGACAATATGGGGATTATCTGCCCGCAAAACGCCCAGGAAAACATTGCCATCCCCGTGGAGTATTTGCCGCAGGGCTGCAGAGTAGGAGATGTTCTCCAGTTTAAGGTTTCCTTTGATCCCTTTACGACGTTGACATTGATGAACAATTCCCAACCCGGAGATAAATAGCCCGGGCTTCCATTAGAAACCGTGTTTTCGGTCATTTTGGCTTCCTAATTAGTTATACAGGTATTGGGATGAAACCTTGGACATCTGTGGAGAGAAGAACCGGTATGAAAAAGCAACCCCGGAACTGTGGTCGCTTAATAGTATATTCTGAGAAAAAGGAGAATGGATCCACAAGAGATGGTTATACCTACTGGTGTAAGGCTGGCCTTGGATAGGCTGGATAGGGCAGGTTATGAGGCCTATATAGTTGGGGGCTGTGTACGGGATTCCCTACTGGGGGAAACACCCACTGACTGGGATCTAGCAACCTCTGCCAGCCCTGAAAGGATAAAAGAAGTTTTTAATGGATATAATCAGATAGATACCGGTATAAGGCATGGGACCATCACCGTCATATTGGATGATATGCCAATAGAAATTACAACATATAGAGTTGATGGCAAGTATTCTGATGGGCGCAGACCCGATGAGGTTCATTTTACCGGAGATATAGTAGAGGACCTGGCCCGCAGAGACTTTACTATCAATGCTTGTGCCATGACAGAATCGGAAGTTATAGATCCTTTTGGCGGGAAGGATGATCTAAGACACGGCATAATCCGTAGCGTGGGTGATCCGAAAGAACGTTTCAAGGAAGATGCCCTCAGGATATTAAGGGGGATCCGTTTTGCATCTGTGCTGGGTTTCAAAGTAGAAGAGGAAACCAAAAAGGCTATATTGGACTGTAGGGAGCTAATAAGAAACGTATCCATGGAACGCATAACAATGGAATTTAGTAAAATTCTTTTGGGCGATGCTGTATATGATACTCTCCTGGAATTTCAGGCCGTTATGGCAGTTGTTTTTCCTGAAATACAAGAAATGGTTGGATTTGATCAGCGCAATAAGTACCACATCTACGATGTGTACAGGCACACCCTGAAAAGTGTGGAATCAATCGATAAGGATGTTGCATTGAGGACAACCATGTTTTTTCATGATATCGCTAAACCCTCATGTTTTACTCTGGACGAGAATGGTGTGGGTCACTTTTATG
Source organism: Clostridiales bacterium (assembly GCA_012518535.1). Taxonomy (GTDB): domain Bacteria; phylum Bacillota; class Clostridia; order Caldicoprobacterales; family UBA3941; genus UBA3941. The sequence continues at coordinate 49,396 of JAAYRX010000160.1, forward strand.
GACATGCAAAGGCATCTGCTGTTATGGCTGAAGGAATCCTCGAAAGAATGAGGTTTCCAAATAGGAAGATAAGGGATATAGTAGAGCTTATAAAATATCATGACAGACCCATAGGATTGACGGCAAAAAGCGTTCGAAAGCTACTTGGTAAAATGGGAGAAGAGCAATTTCGGAGGCTGTTAAAGGTTAAGAGGGCAGATACCATGGCTAAAAATCCGAACTTTCAGGAAGAAAAGCTTAAAGACCTGGAAATAATAGAGGGTATTGCCTATAGTCTGATAGCTGAGGATGCTTGTATTACCCGTAATCAGCTGGCTGTCAATGGGAATGATCTGATAGAACTTGGGATCCCACAGGGAAGGCCAATAGGGCGCATACTTGATACTCTGCTAGAGATGGTTCTCAATGAAGAATTGGAAAATAATAAGGCCGACCTGTTAAAACAGGCCAAAGCCATATGGGTTAAATCCAGATTATAATGATTAAACTAAATTAAATATTTAGGACATGTTCCTTATCTAAATTACCTATACATTTTTGACTTGCTGTATAAATTCTATCCAAATAATGTTCAACTTTGTCCTTCTGCATCTAATATAGGTTATGGAGTTCAGTTCCCGGATAAAAGTGTTCAATGATCTCCGTGTAGGTTTTTCCCAATAGTGATAGGCCATAGACACCATATTGACTCATTCCTACCCCGTGGCCGTATCCACCACCTGTAATGGTTACATCGGAGATATTTCCATTGGTATCGCGGTGTATATCAAAATAGAAGAAGGCACTGGGCAGTATGGAAAAGTCTTTTACAACACTGCCATCGTGGCGCAGGATCTCTATGGGCTCCTCATCAGGAACTAAGTTTACGGGCTTTAAAAGCTGTCTTATGTTAAGTTCTTTTATTATCTTATATATTCCGCTGGTAGTAGTTATCTCCAGCTCCATAATATTCCCCCCCTGACCTCGGCTAATTACTGCAATATTTTGCAGCATCCCTATGTCCTCGGGTATAGGCAGTTGGCTAAATGAGCCGTCCTTACCCCGGGTCAGGACAAATTGGGGCTGTGCCTTCTGCAGGCCAGAAAGATTTTTATACAGGGCCGCCTCCAACTGTTGTCTTTGCATATTTAGTGACCAGCGGAAAAATGGCGAAAACTGATCATAGCTCATTAATTCTTTCTGATTTATAAAGGTACGAAAATTCTCTTCGTTGTATAAGCTAGGAGCATCACCGGTAAACTGTGGCCTGGCTACCAAATATGGTACTTCAACGCTGGGAAATACATCATCGATACTCCAGGTTTCATGAAAATTCGATGTGTATCCGCATGAGGTCGAAAAAAACCTGGCATCAATTACGTTGCCGTCGTAGACGGGAATCAGGCCCTGGGTCTCTTCTACAGCCTGTATAGCAATAGGGTTCTCCTCAATGTTGTTATACATTTGACTGGAAACACTATCGTCAGCATGAGCGCCCAGACTTGAGTAGCCCGTGGATTTGAAACACCGAACGGCGTAGGATCTGGCGGCGATAGCCTGGACTTTGAGGCTTTCCAAGCCAAATTTTACAGGCATCTCGCTGGGAACCACTGAATATAGATATTCCTCCAAATTTACCTCGTTTATGATAACCAATCCCTCTTGATTGCTGGAGATCTCCATGTTACCCCTGTAGGTAGTGCCGTTGGAATCCCTGGATCTGGCCCTTTTTATGCTATTTACCGTTATGTTTCCTCCGTTTTTTGGTAGTATGTACCAGCGATTATGAGACGAACCCAGTAAATTATCACCTTTATAAACTGCGGTACCGGACTCCGTATCGTATTTAAAAGTCAGCTTATCACCGGCCCCCATACTGTATTCAAGGCTATCCACCAGGTTCTTGACAAAGGCACCCTGGTTGGAGGATATGCTGACTTCCTTATGATATAGACCCTGATAGTCACTATCGTTTAGGACGATTCGAATAACATCATTGGGCATTTTAGATGGGTCTATGTACGCCACAAGGTCCATGTTCTCATTTGAAGGGGAGTGGTAGAGGGTTACATCAGCAATTCCTATGGGCAAAATGCCCTTATTCAGAAATGATGGGCTGCCATTTGCTACTTGATATATGGAAAGGGATGATTCAACGGGTATATAGCCAAGGATAGCATCCTCGATAAAATCCTTGGAAGAGGACATAATCCTATAAAGACGCTTTGGGATAAGTTCTTGATATTGTACAACATAGTCCTCAACCAAAATGAGGGATATGGGCATACCAATATTCATTGTATTTCCTGAAGATGGAAGCATACAGTTAAGATGGGTGCCATCCACATCTATCTTATACTCTATTGCCTTGTTGCCACTGTCCAGAACCCATATCGGTACTGCGGCCCCTATATGGATTACTCGGGGGAATTGTGATATAAACCACTTGTTATTCACTTTAGTCATTACAAATCCGACATCAAAGGCTCCATATTCTGAAACCAGGGAGGCATTTACTTTCACATCATTATTGTCCATTCTTAGTGAGTTCAGGATCCTATGACCAACAATAATATTCTGATCAGCTAACTCCCTGATGAAGGGATCCTCACAGAGTTCCGGCAGTATGTAATCGTCCAGGGAGATAATTTGTGTATCGTTTATATGCGTTAATAGCTCATCAAGTACCCTGGAAGCGGGACTTCTTATAATAAAAAAATAGGCAAGTACAACCCCAAGGGCAAGGATGGCCACATAAAGGGATGCTCGTCTTAAGAATTTCATTTTACTACCCCCGGTTAGGTTTGTAGACAGAGAATGTAGGGTCCATAAGTCATAGTCCTCTATTTATTATATCACTCTTTTACCCCATAAAGTACAGAAGGCAGAAATCATACTATTGATAATTTCAAGTAATTCCCCATGAAATAAAAAAAGTATGGAGAAATGAAGGGGTTCATGATAGAATATATACTATGTTAAGATAGATATATGAATATTGACATATACGTAAGAAACTATCCATAAGATCAACCTGGCATTATATCAGTAAGTTGGGATATGGTGTTTGGCTGATTGTTTGAAAGGGTGGGGAAGTTGAAAAAAACATTTATACTGACACTGGCGTTGATCCTGGCGTTAATGAGCTTTAGTACATTGGCTTGCCTGGCGGAGGGAGAGGAAGCGGACCCCTGGTTTATAGAATCGTACGCAGCATTTGCAGACATCAGGCCGGATGGTTCTATGAAAATAGAAGAATATATCTCTTATAGATTTGCTGAAGACTTCCCCGGAACCTTAAAGAGGAGGATGGACACTTTTGCTGCGTCCGGGTTGGATGAATTAAGTATATATAGTGTTGAAGAGCTTGATACAGAGGATATACGTAAATCCAAGAAGGAACCTATCCAAGAAGAAGATTATATTGTAAACCATGATCAAGATTATGGTCTGGTAAATGGAATAGATATAACTCTTGGAGAAGGAGACAAAAGTAGTATCCTGGTTTTTGAATATACATTGCATGATTTAGTAGGGATATATAAGGATATGGCCTTATTGGATTGGACCTTTCTGGATGATGTGGACAGCCAGGGGATTGAGGATATATTCATAAGTATTGATATACCCAAGGGTGGAAGCCTGGATACCATACATTCTACATTGTTTGGTCCATTATATAATCAGGAGCATAAGGAGGGTAACACCATATCCTATGAGGCTAGACTGATGGATCAGGGACGAAGTTTAAGCCTTACTGTGCTAATGCCAATTTCAATCATTCCCGATGGACGAAAGACTATAGAGAATGAGATAACTCAAAATGTTCTGTCTGGCATGGAAGAATATGAGAAGGAGATAGAAGCGGCAAGAAAAGATTATGAGACAAGGCAGCTTACCATAGACCTTCTTACTTATATCACTATTGGGCTTATAGTTGCAGTGGGGATCTACCTTTACTTCAGATATGATAAGGATCCAAAACTGGCTGACAAGCCGTCGCACATCAATGAACTGCCGGCGGATTACTATACCCCTGCCGAACTGGGTGTCTTTATGAACAGGGGCAGGGTAAGGGTTGACTATATAGTAGCTACCTTGATGGATTTGGTAAATAGAGGTTACCTAAACTTAAAACCATCGGAGGATGAAAAATACATCCTATCGAAAAAACCGGATACAGAGGGACAACGGCTTAAAGCACATGAAGAATACCTGTTGGCTTGGATTTTCGACGATTTCGGTGAGGACTCTTCCGAAGTGTCTATTGTACAGATTGAAAAATGGTTTAAGGATCCTGCTTATAGGGAGCGGTACAAGTATAAATATAAAACCTGGTCGGATCTGGTGGAGAAGCAGGCATCAAAATGGAAATTTTTCGAGAATTTGGGTGTTGTCAAACTTTACGGGTTGCTACTTGGAATTCTAACCGCTATACCAGGTATTATACTATATACACTAGAGGCCAGGATAAACGGGATAGTTATTATTGGCCTTTCCGTGATTCTTATGATGTACTCCCAGCTAATCCAAAAGCGTACGGAGTTTGGTGCCATAAACAGATACCAATGGCTCGGCTTCAAGAAATATGTGAAGGAAGCCTCGAGCGTTCAGCTTCCAAGGCCGGAGTTGGACCAATGGGAAAGGTTCTTGGCATATGCCATGCCTCTTGACGTGGTTGATGTAATGATTGAACAGCTTCATTTGATCTATGATGCCAATGCACTAAAAGAAAAACGCCTGTCGCTACTTCACAGCGAAAACATAGACAAGACCCTATATTGGATAAATTCACTAGGTACCGGTGACGGATTATGGGAAAGATTGCTGGGATCATTCAAGTTTCCCGGATTTAAAGCTTTTAGAACTACAAAAAAGGGATGAGGGCGAAACACCCCATCCCTTTTCTCTTTAGTGCTGCCATTTTAAGAATTTCTTTTCCAACCAAGCGACGAACTGATACATAAGGGCTGCCGCTATGGACAGTATAAACACACTGGTCATTACCAGATCCAGCTTGAATACCTGGCCACCGTATACGATTAGATGGCCCAAACCTGCTTTGGAAACCAGAAACTCACCAACTATAACACCTACCCAGGACATTCCTACATTGATCTTTACTGCGGAAATTATGGTTGGTATACTGGCCGGCAGGATGACCTTCTTTAGTATCTGGGTCTTGTCGGCACCAAAGGTTTGAAGCAATTTTATCTTGTCGGGGCTGACCTCCATAAAGCCATTTAACACGGTAATTATGGTGACAACCAAGGAAACCAGAAGGGCCATGGTTATGATGGCAAAGGGTCCTGCACCTATCCAGACTATGATTATAGGCCCTAAGGCGACCTTGGGGAGGCTATTTAGGACCACCAGATAGGGATCTGCTACCTTTGCAGCAAATTCGGACCACCATAACACAATAGCAACTGCGGTTCCCAGGATGGTACCCAATACAAATCCTATTATTGTTTCATAGATAGTAATGGAGACGTGCATAAGTAATACACCCTCCTGGTACAGGCTTTTTATGGTGTTAATTATCCTGGAAGGTTGGCTGGTGATAAAGGCGTCGACAATATTCAACCTGGCGACTAACTCCCACAGGACAATAAAGGCTACAAGAATGGTTACCTGGCTTAACCGGACCATGATCTTGTTTCTCCTGATCCTGGATAAATACTTAGCATGCTCCTTTGATATAGGTTTGTTTGAATTTCGATTATACATGTACATCCAACTCCTTCCAAATGGCGTTAAAGTATTGCCGGAATTCGGGAGCCTGTCGTCGACTTATGGGGGTGTTATCCTCAGAGGTAAGTTGAATCTCGTGGATATTTTTTATCGTGGCAGGACGCTCGCTAAGGACTATTACCCTGTTGGCCATACTGATGGCTTCGGAGATGTCATGGGTAACCAGTAAGGCGGTTTTACCCTCTTTTCGGATGATGGTACATACCTCATCAGACATGACCAGTCTGGTCTGATAATCCAAGGCGGAAAAGGGTTCGTCCAATAGAAGTATTTTGGGATCGATGGCCAGGGTCCGTATCAGGGCTGCCCTTTGACGCATACCCCCTGAAAGCTGATCGGGGTAATGCTTCCTAAAATCTCCCAGCCCGTAGGTATCCAGTAGTCTTTCAACCTTTTTTTTGGAATCCTCGGTTACTTTACCGCGGATCTCCAGACCAAGCAGTGCGTTTTGCATTATATTCCGCCATTCAAAAAGATAATCCTGTTGTAACATGTAACCGACACTGGTAGAGGGACCCTGAACCTTCTTCCCGTAAACCAGTACCTGGCCTGTTGTGGGTTTTATCAATCCGGCAATAAGGGATAGGATGGTGGTTTTACCGCACCCACTGGGGCCTACTATACCAATGAATTCACCTTCGTTAACCTTAAAGGATATGTTGTTTATGGCAGGGGTTTCTCCTTCCAGACTATGATATTTCAAAGAGACATTTTCAAGGCTCACCACTACTTTGCTATTCATCAATAAAGTCCTCCTATATACAGCGATGTAAACTATTAAACAGGGTTTTTACCGACCCCATTTATTTTCATAATTCATTATATTCCCAGCAATATTTTTTGTTAAAGCAAATGGCCCCCGAAGGGGCCACCAGGCTATGATTCTATTCTATAATAATAGGATGGATCTGCTAATTCGCGGCTTTTTCTGCAAATTCATTGGTAACCAACTCATCATAAGGAGCTCTCTCATGCAATTCACCGGCCAACTCCATGATTTCCTGGAGATGGTAAAAATCATCTTCCTTTAAGGCTGGAGCGGCAGGCCATGAATCCTGTTCCTTATATCGCCTTGCCACTTTGGTAAGCAATTCCAGATCGCTATCCGGGAAAGCCGGCTTAATGGCCTCGGCAATCTCCTCAGGGGAATGTTCCTGAACAAATTGTTGCCCCTTATAAATAGCGTTGGTAAATCGTTGGATAAGGTCCTTGTTTTCCTCAATAAAGCTTTTCTTTGCGGAATAGGTTGTAAAGGGAATATTACCTGCTGCGACTCCAACTGAAGCAAGGACATGGCCAACGCCCTCATTCTCCAGAGTGGATGCAATGGGCTCGAATAATGTTACATAGTCTCCCGTGCCTCCTGTGAAGGCACCTCCCATCAAAGCAAATTGTATGTTGGTTAAAACCTCGACATCCACTCCCGGTGTCAGCCCGTGTTTCTTAAGAACATATTCAAGGCTCATTTCAGGCACACCACCCTTGCGGCCACCGATTATGGTTTTTCCCTTTAGGTTCTCCCACTTAAAATCAGGTTCTTCTTCACGACCCATAAGGAAGGAGCCATCAGTCTGGGTCAATTGGGCAAAGATAAGCGCATGGTCTTCTTTTCCTTCATTGTATACGTAGATGGCCGCCTCAGGGCCCATAAAACCTATATCTACCTGTTCAGCCAGCACGGCGGTCATAACCTTATCCGCTCCTTCACCTGTGGTCAATTCGATCTCTATGCCCTCTTCTTCAAAGAATCCCTTATGTATGGCTACATATTGGGGAGCATAGAAAACTGAATGGGTTACTTCCATCAAACGTACCTTCTGGCCCTTTTGCTGTTTGCATCCCGGAACCATAAAGGATAATGCAAGTAAAAGGGCCAAAATTATAAGGGTAAACTTTACAGACTTCAATTTAATTACACCTCCGGATTTTAATCATATTTTGATACTTCATCATATTCAAAAAAACAAAAAAAGTGATGGTAGCAAAGTTTTTGATTGGTTTTTAACCCAGATAAGGGGTTGAGTAAGAGATGGGAGAGGCGTTTTACAAGTTTAGATTGAAGTGACACTAACACTGGTAAAGATACGATTGCAGGTAGTTTAAAAGTATTATAGAATTGTTCTTAATGTATTATATATATTTATTCTTGGAAAGGAAGGCATAAGGCCATGGGAATAGGAACCTTAGTTAATACCGCTGCCATTATACTGGGCGGGCTTTTAGGGCTATTGCTTAAGAGTGTTTTGCCCGAAAGAGTTCAAAATACCCTTATAAAGGCTATTGGTTTGTGCGTGTTATTCATAGGAATAGGCGGAGCGATGGAAGGTATGCTGTCCTATGAGGGCGGTAAATTGGTGAGTCGTGGGAGTATGATGATTATTTTCAGCTTCGTTACAGGCACCGTCCTGGGAGAGGGTATAGATTTGGAAAGAAGAATAGGGCAATTCGGGGCCTGGTTAAAGGCAAAGACGAGGAATGAAAGGGATAAAAGTTTTATGGAGGGCTTTGTGTCCACATCATTGATAGTCTGCGTTGGAGCAATGGCTGTTGTAGGTGCCATACAGGATGGGCTTTCTGGAGATTATTCCTTGCTTATGGCAAAATCGGTATTGGATTTTATAATCGTTATGATCATGGCTGCTTCCATAGGCAAGGGGTGTATCTTTGCGGCTGTACCGGTGGCACTGTTTCAAGGAACCATAACGATTTTAGCAAGATTTATTCAGCCCTTAATAACGGCAGGGGCTATGTCCAATCTTTCCCTGACAGCATCGATGCTAATTTTTTGTGTAGGCGTAAATCTGATCTGGGATAAAAAAATAAAGGTAGCAAATATGCTACCTGCGATTCTTTTTGCACTAATATTCAGGTGGTGAGATTAAGTTTGTAAGAGAGTCCTTCTCGTCAATATTCTTATTAGGCCTTATTAAACTCATGAACGGCATCAATCATGGCAACTATATTTTCCACCGGTGTGTTGGCCTGCACATTATGTATCGCACCGAAAACAAAACCTCCGTCCTTGGAAAAAACTTCACACCTCTTAAGAACCTGTTCACGAACTTCCTCAGGAGTGCCGAAGGGAAGCGTCCATTGGGTGTCTACTCCTCCTCCCCAGAAGACTATATCCTTACCGTATTCTTTCTTTAAATGCTCCGGTTCCATACCAGAGGCAGAACATTGAACCGGGTTGATTATATCGAAGCCGGACTCTATAAAAAGGCTTAGAAAAGGTTCAATGGCTCCGCAACAGTGTTTAAAGGTCTTCCAATTTGTATTATCGTGTATCCAGTTGTTTACCCTTTTATAATAGGGCATATAGAGTTCTCTAAAGGTATCGGCGGAGCAAAATGTGCTTGTCTGAGTACCAAAGTCCGTTCCGCAGATATATACTATATCAACCATGTCACCGATATGCTCGTTGAGGACTCTTAAATTTTGAAGGGCAATATCTATTTGCCGATCGAAAACCTTATGTATATAGTCCTTTCTGATAACAGTGGATACATACCACTCTTCAATATCCCTAATGCCTTTTGGGTATTTCAAAAAGGGACCGGGAACAAGGGCTATATCGCCAAGGGCTGTACCCCCAAAGTTAGCCAGTATGCCCTTACCGGTTTTGACGGCTTTTCTTGATTCGTTAACAAGATACGAGACATCCTCCTGGCCTAGGAGTTTAAACTCCTTCAGATTATCATTGGGGTCCAACTCATCTTCATGAATTTCATCCTGACGGATAATGGCATCAAAGTAATATCCACCCTTGGGCATAATGCCACTGGCCGGTGCAGTAAGGTCCCCTTCAGGATATATATAGGTATTACCGGCATCATCCACAGTTGTATTAAATTCCCCGGGAACCAAAACCTCCAGTCCGTTGTGTAGGCGCCACTCCTTCCAATTATCATTAGAGAACCCAAACATGTTGTTTTTCTGCCCTACAGGAGCGGTATCAATTCCAATGATTTGCTGTAAATCCTCCTCTATTAAGCCCAGCATCTGGTAAGGTTCGTTTATCTTAACGGGTCTCTTTTCCAGTCCATAGTAGTCCCTTAAGGCGGCAACACAGGTGACATGCATGCCCGATATGGCAGAACCGCCAAAATCAATGGGGATTCTGTCCGGAAGCCTATGATTAATTGCATCCAAAATTCTTTTCCTAGATCCCATTTCTACACCCCCAGCATTGTATAAATCCCAAATAAAGACACCTTAATATTGAAATTTGAGATAGCTTAATTATAAAGTACCCGTAAATAGGTGTCAAACTAATGAAAACTTTACACTAATACAGTATAGCGGCGATACATCATATCACACCGGCACAATCATTAAATCACTTGTAAAACAATCGTGAATTATGTATAGTATCATTAGTAAATATACCTAAAAACAAATGCATATCTAGTACATCCGGTTTCTTTATACGCCGGGCCTATATTAGACAAAGGGGATGTGTAAATCGTGACAGAAATGAGAGAGTATTTATCCTGTTTTATGGAAAAAGTAAATTTCCCTGAAGAAGCAGTAGAGACCTTTTTAGAGGTGCATGATAGTCTGGAATCGGAGACGGTCCATAAAAAAGAGATGGATTCCATTATAGCAAAATACTATTGTGATGAAGGACATAAGAGAATAAATGAGGTTTTGGATGATCTAACCCGTCTGGCTCAGCAGATGGATATAAACCCATATACAATGCATTTGATGTTTTATCTGTACTGTTCAAAAAAAGCAATGGAGAAATATAAGATATCAGGAGTCTCTATGGATATTTTTTGGAATTCTATGCTTGACTTGAGCTACAAGCTTTGGGAATGTCACAATATCCACGGGGTTTGGGGAACTTTTGTTGCTCATTGGTTATCGGATTACTTTGTAATGGAGAGATTTGCTCTTGGCAGGATGCAATACGAAGCGATATCCTTTCCCTATGACAGATATACAAAGAAGGGATATACCGTAGAAAAGGGCGATAGGGTATATAACATGCATATTCCTTCTTCAGGTCCCCTGACACGCGAAAAGCGGATGGATTCCTATAAGAGGGTCTACGATTTTTTCAAGCATGAATTACAGGGAGGACCCATTGTGCTGGTATGCTATTCATGGCTCCTCTATCCCGATAACGAGAAGTTTTATCCAAAAGGTTCAAACATAATAGATTTTATGCACGATTTTGAAATAATAGAATCAGTGGACGAGGACGAATTTTCTGAAGCTTGGAGAGTTTTTGGCGGGAACCATGACAAGGGTATGGATAAATGGCCAACTGATACATCCTTGCAAAGAGCGTATATTGATTGGCTTAAAGCCGGTAACAAGACCGGAGCCGGATTCGGAGTTCTAATATTTGATGGAGAGAAAATTCTTTAGA
>JAAYRX010000161.1 GCA_012518535.1 Clostridiales bacterium
CCGATTTGCAAAGGCGGTCAACATGACTCCTTCCCAATATAAGAAAAGTATTTCCGGAAGTTGATAATATACTGGTGCCAAAGGAGAAATCAGAGTAAAAGACTTAATAGGATAGTTTTTACTTAATACCTTTAATATTTACGGGAAAAACTAAAGTTTTTCCCGTTGTTTGGTATTAGGGTGAATACTATAATTTAAGCATAGCAAAGATCAATAATCAGAATATATTTAGCTTTTCATAGATTATAGATTTTACTCCTTTATTTAGTAACAGGTACTTAGAAGTTATCAAAGAATACATTTTTCAATGAATAATTTATCATGCTGCTTCCGAACCTATTAACCTTGATAGGTATTCCTATAATGTTGGATTAACCCTTATATAAGTATATTATATGCTTGCCCTTAATATATTTTATATGGGACTGCTGATTTCATTCTAATAGGTAAATTATCAAAATGAATTGGAGTCATTACTGTTTAGGTAGTATCTGCTAAATACCCGGAGCGTGTTATTTTTGTACTTTTAAGGATCCTCTTAAAGGTACAAATGGCATATATAAATTAAAGGAGGAGATTTAATGAAGTCCAAACGGTTAATTGCGATGCTTCTTGCCTTTTTGCTGGTAGTCGTTCTATTTGCCGGCTGCGGTCAAACCAAGGAACAGCCCAGCACATCGGAACCTGCTAAATCCGGGGACGATAGTGAAAAAACACCGCAAGAAGAAAAACCCGGGGAGGTCACTACCTACACAGCCTTTTTCAACTATGCTCTGACCTCCATGATCGATCCTTGGGAGACGCCTATCGGTAAAAAGATAACCGAATTGACTGGTGTAAAGCTAAAAACTGAATACTTGGTTGGAACTGACGCCAGACAAAAAGCCGGCGTTATGATTGCTTCAGGTGATTATCCCGACATCATCATACCAGGTGAGTCCACAGGTGATTATGTGGCAGCCGGTGCTTTTGTACCGTTGGATGACTATCTGGAAAATTATGGTGATAACCTTAAGCAGGTATATCGTCCATCTGAATTGCAATTGTTGAAGATGCAATACGGTACTACCTATTACATCAGTGGTACCAGAGCAGGCGAAGATACCCTGTACCCATCAGCAGGATTTTATCTGGTAGCTGATGCAGTTGAGAAAAATGGATGGTCTGTAATTAAGACCTTGGATGAGTACGCAGAAGTACTTAAGGATTATGTTCGGGAGAATCCTGAATACAATGGCAAATCCACCATTGCCTTTACCCTACCTGGTGAAGGTTGGAGGATGTCCGGGCTACAGTATGGTGCTGCAAGATTCCTGGCCGGATACCCCAATGATGGACCTGCATGCATAGATCAGGAAACCCTGGAAGCCAAGACCATTATGACTCAGGATTTCAACTTACCGTTCCTGAAATTTGTTAACGAGCTATGGAATATGGGCATTGCCGATAAGGAAATGTTTATGCAGACCAACGATCAATACTTGGCCAAGATTGGCTCTGGCCGTGTAGCCGGTGTATATGATCAAAGGGGTATGTTCATCGATGGATTAAACTCTTTGGAAAAGCAAGAACTTTATGACAGAATGCTTATAGCCTTCCCTGTGGTTTATGAAGGGGTAGAAAATGAATACTATCGCGGACCTCGGGCCTTTTCCACCCAATCGGGTATTGCTATAAGCAGCAAAGCCAAGGATCCAGAAGGAATCTTCAAGTTCCTGGATCGCATGGCAGCTGAGGACATCAATAAACTGCACAAGTGGGGTATTGAAGGTGAAGACTATACCATGGAGGATGGCAAGCCTGTCAAGACCAGAGAACAATGGGATATGTACAATGATCCAGAATATCAAAGGAAACAGGGAATCAACCAGTTTAACGATTTCCCAAGGAGAGAAGACGTCGATTCTGATTATGGCAGATTCTCAGATGGAAACCTTGTATCACCTACCCTGTTTGATGATTTCTTTGAAGTCAGGTATAGGGATTATGAAAAGGAATTCTTGAAGAACTTTAATATCAAGACCTTTAACGATTTCTATGCACCTTCTTATCCAGCAAGATATGAACCCGGTTGGGCTATCAGGACCAAGATGCCTGCGGACTTCTCCGGTAAGATTGCAGTTGAGCAAGCTTTAGAGCTGGCCACCGAATACTTGCCTAAGATCATCATGGCTAAGACAGAAGAGTTTGATAAGCTATGGGATGAATATCAGGATAAGTTGTCTAAGTTGGATCTTAAATCTTTTGAAGATGAAATGACCAGTAAACTTAAAGAAGGTGCCGAGTATTATCAAGACTAAGAATCTACCTATGTGACGAATAAGGCTAGACATGATATAGTGACACCTCTTTCGGGACAGGTCGATAGCATATATGTTTCAACCGTATAGGACCCTGTATAGGATTCCTGGGTGAGACATATAGACGGACAGAATAAGACTTTGTAGGAAAGTACATCAATAATGGTGTACTTTCCTATAAATAGTACGGAGGTATTGTATGAACCAGGTAGCAAAATCTAAGAATAAGAGCTTCTGGAGCCAATTATTACAGCAGCGGCAACTTCTTGTATTATCTGTACCTTTTATTATCCTTGTGTTTATTTTTCACTATGTACCCATCTGGGGATGGTTATTGGCCTTTAAGAATTACAATCCGGGATTAGGATTTTTAGAATCCCCCTGGGTGGGCTTGGACAATTTTGTAGAGGTATTTAACGATAGTAACTTCTATAGGGCACTGAAAAATACATTGGCGATAAGTAGCCTTAAGCTGGTGTTTAATTTTTCATCGGCCATTATCTTAGCTGTACTTTTAAACGAGGTCAAGAACATCGTATTCAAAAGAACTGTACAGACCATTTCCTACCTACCCTATTTTGTATCCTGGGTGGTAGCGGCTAACATCGTGTTCATGTCCCTATCGCCGGAGGATGGAATTGTCAATCAAGTCTTAATAGCCTTGGGCATCCTGAAAGATCCCATTCCTTTTATGGGAATGAAGGAGTATTTTTATTGGGTTGTAGCCCTGTCCTCCGTCTGGAAAACAGTGGGGTACAGCGCAATCATCTATTTGGCAGCTATGACGGGAATAGATCCTGAACTCTACGAGTCTGCTGACATTGATGGTGCTGGAAGGATTAGAAAGATATTTGCCATCACTATTCCCTCCATAATGCCCACCATCAAGATACTATTGGTGCTCAATATCGGTTGGATCATGAACGCAGGCTTTGAACAGGTCTACCTATTGGGAAATGCATCGGTTCAGGAAGTATCCAACACTCTAGAAGTCTATGTGTATAACTATGCGCTGAAATACTTCCGCTATTCCTTTGGTACAGCAATCGGAATCTTCAATTCCATCGCAGCATTTTTACTTATAACTATATCTAACTTTGTTTCCAAGAAAATAGATGGAGAGGGTGTATTATGATTAATGTAAAAAAGGGCGGTAGTATGAAGGTAAGAAGGAGTGCTTTAAGTAGAATCACAGCAGAAGATGTGATATTTGATACAATCAACTATTTGCTATTGATTTTCCTATGCGTGGCG
>JAAYRX010000162.1 GCA_012518535.1 Clostridiales bacterium
AACTTTATCCATGATATCATCGACAAGCACTTGGAGGAAGGGGTTTACAAAAATGTACACACCCGATTTCCACCTGAGCCTAACGGATACCTTCATATCGGACACGCTAAATCCATATGCCTGAACTTTGGAACAGCAGCCAAATATAATGGATTATGCAATCTGCGTTTTGATGATACCAATCCCCTGAAGGAAGAGGTAGAATATATAGATTCCATTATTGAGGATGTAAAATGGTTGGGGTTCGATTGGGAAGATAGATTGTATTATGCTGCCGATTATTTTGATAAGATGTATGAATATGCTGTTTTGCTTATAAAAAAGGGAAAGGCATATGTAGATGACCTATCGGCGGAAGAGATTAGGGAATACAGGGGAACTCTCACCGAGCCGGGAAAAAACAGCCCCTATAGAGACCGATCTGTAGAGGAAAACCTGGACCTTTTTCAGCGTATGAAGGCTGGAGAGTTTGAGGATGGTTCAAGGGTACTGAGGGCAAAGATCGACATGGCCTCCCCAAACATGAATATGCGGGATCCGGTATTGTACAGGATTGCCCATGTTTCGCACCATAGGACCGGAGATAAATGGTGCATATATCCCATGTATGATTACGCTCACCCCATATCCGATGCTTTGGAGAACATTACCCATTCCATATGTACTTTGGAATTTGAGGATCATAGGCCTCTATACGAATGGGTATTGGATGAAATAGGCCTTTTCACAAATCCGCCGATCCAGATAGAATTTGCCAGGCTGGAGCTCACCAACACCGTTATGAGTAAGCGGAAATTGAGGGTATTGGTAGAAGAGGGCAAGGTGGCAGGCTGGGACGATCCCAGGATGCCCACCCTATCGGGGCTGCGCAGAAGGGGATACACTCCCTCATCCATAAGGGATTTTTCGGAAAGGATTGGGGTAGCCAAGAATAACAGCGTAGTTGATGTTGCCCTGTTGGAGCATTGTCTGAGGGAGGAGCTCAACAGGGATGCCCAAAGGGTAATGGGGGTATTGGATCCTATAAAAGTGGTTATTACCAATTACCCTGAGGATATGGTAGAGTATATGGAAGTGGAGAACAACCAGAGCGATCCATCAGCCGGAACAAGAATGGTACCCTTTTCCAGGGAACTGTATATAGAGCGGGAAGACTTCATGGAGAATCCGCCCAGAAAGTTTTTCCGTCTAAGTCCCGGTAAGGAGGTACGCCTGAAAAATGCCTATATAATCCACTGTGACGAGGTCATAAAAGATCAGGAGACGGGGGAGATCTTAGAGCTCCATTGCAGCTATGATCCGGATACTAAAAGCGGTTCAGGGTCGGCTAACAGAAAGGTAAAGGGTACTCTCCACTGGGTATCGGCAACCCATGCCATACCTGCTACAATCAGGCTCTACGATTACCTGTTTATAGAGGATGAGAATGGGGAAATGCAGTATAACCCGGATTCCATAAAGGAACTGAAGGGCTATGTGGAACCCTCATTAAAGGGAACCGAAGGGGTCAGCCGATTCCAGTTCTTTAGACAGGGATATTTCTGCACCGATTTAAGGGATTCAAAGCCGGATGCTCTGGTATTTAACCAGATTGTACCCTTGAAGAGTTCCTACAGACCCGAAAAATAAGGATAGAGATTTTCAGGAGGTTATAAGATTGAGGGAAACAAGAACCAGGTTTGCCCCCAGTCCTACGGGATATATGCATATAGGCAATCTCAGGACTGCTCTATACACCTATTTGATCGCCAAGCATGACAATGGCAAATTTATACTCAGGATCGAGGATACGGATCAGAAAAGGTATGTAGAGGATGCGGTGGATGTTATATACAAGACTTTAAATATAGTGGGACTTAAACATGATGAAGGTCCCGACATAGGCGGGGACTACGGTCCCTATGTACAGAGTGAACGCCGGGATATATATAAGAAATACGCCAAAAAGTTGGTAGAATTGGGCGGCGCTTATTATTGTTTTTGCAGCAGGGAAAGACTTGACAGTTTGAGAAAACAGGCAGAAGAGAATAAAACCACCTTTAAGTACGATGGACATTGTAAGTCCCTGAGCAAGGAGGAAGTCGAAGAAAGACTTGCAGCGGGAGAACCCTATACAATAAGGCAGCTGATACCGGAGACAGGGAAAACTACCTTTGAAGATGCAGTCTATGGATCCATCACCGTGGAGAATTCAGAACTGGATGAAGGAGTCCTGTTAAAAACCGATGGTCTGCCCACCTATAATTTTGCCAATGTGGTTGATGATAACCTTATGGGGATCACCCATGTAATAAGGGGTAGTGAATATCTGTCTTCCGCACCCAAATACAACTTACTCTATAATGCATTTGGCTGGGAAATACCAACCTATATCCATTTGCCTCTGATTATGAAGGAGGGGGGTAGAAAGCTCAGTAAGAGGGAAGGTGATGCCTCTTTTGAGGATTTCTACGAAAAGGGATATTTGGCGGAAGCAATAACCAACTATATAGCCTTGCTGGGTTGGAGTCCAGGGACTGAACAGGAGTTTTTCACTCTGAACGAATTGATAGAACAATTCGATATAAAAGGACTGAGCAAATCCCCGGCGGTATTCGATGTCAATAAGCTTAGGTGGATGAACGGGGAATACATCAGGAAAATGAGTGTGGAAGATTTTCATAAGCTGGCTTTACCCTATTATAAAAAATATATCTCATCCCCTGATGCAGATTTAAATCTGCTAAGCAAGCTTTTGCATACCAGGGTAGATGTCTTGGAGGATATAGAGGATCATGTTGATTTCATAGATACATTACCTCAATATGATATAGACCTATTTATCCATAAGAGAATGAAAACCACCCATGATAATGCTTTGGCGAGCCTGGAGAAGGCCTATGAGGTCCTTGCTGATTTAGAGGACTGGAGGGAAGACACCATCCATGAATTATTGTTCGATACCATAAAGGAGATGGGGATTAAAAACGGACAGATGTTGTGGCCGATACGGACGGCCCTATCCGGAAAGCCATCATCTCCGGGCGGTGGTACTGATCTCCTGGCACTTTTGGGGAAGAATGAATCCCTAAAGAGGATAAAGATAGGGATGGAGAAACTGTCATAAGGCAAAAGAACTTTGTGATGAGGAAGGCAAAATAATCGTTGCGGAATACGATGATTTTGTCTTCCTCAAATTATTTTCTTCAAGCTATTCTATAACCCTTATAGCCCCCCTGGCCCTGGACAGCCACCCTCTCTCCAATTTACTTATGAGAAAGTTCTTATTGGGGGACATATGGGCAAACTCCCTTTTATTGATCATAATCCCGGTATGGGTTATTATATTATGGCTTATAGCGAAATAAACCATATCCAAGGGCCTTAGATCCCGAAAGCGAACCTCCTTAAAGCCCAAATTTTTTATAGCCCTGATATAACGATTGGGATTGGTTTTATACCAATCCTCTTCTATGGGTTTCCCATCATCATTGGGCAGATCTACTCCCAGATCCCTGTAGAAGAGAATTACAAAACCCAGGCAATCAATCCCCTCCTCCAAAGACCTTCCGTTATGGAGGAACTTTGCGCCTCTATACTTTTCAATCAATTCCAGTATTCTTTTTTCATCTATTCTATTACCCATTGATTTACCCCCTACTATAAATGTTTTCGCCTATCCAGACAGAGGTACGGTTACCTACCGTAATATTCATAATATGGAGTAATATATAAAGGGTGATGATAACCCTGGAGTTTTTATCACATTAAAAAACCCTGGGGCATAATATATAGTGATGTTAAAGATAAGGAATTTGAACTTCCACAGTCTACGTAGCTTTCAACTATAGATGTATCTATAAGGGAGGAGTGAAGAAATGGGATTTGGATTCGGCTGTGATAGAAGAAGAGGTGTAGACGACTCACTTCTATTCTTCTTTTTATTGTTGGTTATAATATTTGGTAACTGCGGCCTATTCGATGAAGGAAGTGAACTGTTATTCTTTTTCCTACTTCTTGTGATACTGTTCTTTGGGGAAAACGGCAATGGTTTTTTTGGTGCAGAAGTAGAAGAAGAGTAATAGGGGATGAAAATGCTGTCCCCATTATTAAGGGGGCAGCATTTTCATTTTTCCCACACATTTTTAGCAGGGCGGGAATAGTATATAAGTATCCTATGTACTTACTAAATTAATTAAGAGAGGTGTTGGTATGGGATACGGATTTGGCGCTAGCGGACATGGACATGGGAAGGGTGGATTTGACCAATCCATGCTCATTTTAATCCTGGTTCTTATTCTATTACTCGGTGATGGAGGCTTTGACGACTTCGGTAAGGGCTGTTTCGGAAAGGGAGACGATTTCTCCATACTCATTATCATAATTATACTTCTGCTTTTTAGTGGTGGTGGAGGATTTTTAGGCCTGGAATCCCCAACGGAAGAATAACGATTTGAACTGTGAAATAGGAGCAAAAAAGATGGCATATTGTATAACTGCCATCTTTTTCTTTATTAAACTCTTACGCCAATTAATTATCTTCAATAAATTCCCTTGTTAAAAAGAAAACTTTTGTTGACACGTGATGATCCATCGTATATAATGCTTACAATTTTACGTATAAACAACTTCTTATCCAGAGGAGGGGAGGGACTGGCCCTATGAACCTTCGGCAACCTTCAGAGGGTCTCTGAAAAGGTGCCAAATCCAGCTGATCTAGATCAGGCAGATAGGAGGAGTATCGTCGGCATTATTGCCCTTCTTTCTGTAACCGGAAGAAGGGCTTTTAAGTATTTTAAACCTTAGGACCTAGTTATCAGCTGATGGAGTCCGTATTCACAGTACCGGTTGTTTATGTATGACAATCAATACCAAAACGAAAGGAATGATTGATTTGACAAGGGATTACGAAAGGCATTTTGATACAATAGCTGTGCATGGAGGACAGACCCCGGATATGGATACTGGATCCAGGGCTGTTCCCATATATCAGACATCCTCCTATGTATTTAATTCAGTGGAACATGCCGCTGATCTCTTTGCCCTGAAAGAGGGTGGCAACATATATACCCGTATTGGAAATCCCACCACCTCAGTACTGGAAGAGCGGTTAGCCCAGCTGGAGGGAGGAGTCGGGGCGTTGGCTACATCATCGGGACAGGCGGCTATTGCCCTGGCTATACTAAACATAGCCGGTTCGGGGCATAACTTTATATCATCGAAATATATCTACGGCGGAACCCATACCCTTTTTCAACATACCTTGGCCAGGCTGGGTATCGAAGTCCGGTTTGCGGATTTTTCCGATCTGGACCAATGCCAGGAGTTGATTGATGAAAATACCAGGTTAATATATACGGAATCCATAGGAAATCCGAAAAATAACGTGGATGATTTTGAAGCCCTGGCAGAACTAGCCCATAGAAATGAAATCCCTTTCATAGTGGATAATACCGTCACTACCCCTTATCTTTTCCGTCCCTTTGAACACGGTGCAGATATTGTTGTACATTCCCTGACAAAATTCATCGGGGGCCATGGGACGTCCATTGGCGGGGCTATCGTAGACTCCGGTAAATTCGATTGGAGCGTTCCAAAATTTACAGAACTCAATCAACCCGACCCTGCATATCATGGATTAAACTATTGGGAGACATTCAAAGAAACAGGTGCTGCCTACATAACCAAGGCCAGAGTTCAGCTCATGAGGGATTTAGGTCCGTCCCTATCACCCTTTAATTCCTTCCTGTTCCTGCAGGGTTTGGAGACTCTGCCCCTGAGGATGAAGAAGCATTGCGAAAATGCTCTGGAGGCATCGAATTGGCTGAGGTCCCACCCGGCGGTATCCTGGGTCAACTACCCTGGGCTCGAGGATCATAAGAACTATGACAACGCCAAAAAATATCTGTCTAAGGGCCAGGGAGCCATAATTGGGTTTGGTATAAAAGGCGGAAAGGCTGCGGGGATCAGGTTTATAGACTCTCTTAAGCTTATATCCCATCTGGCCAATATAGGGGATGCTAAGAGTTTGATAATACATCCGGCCTCTACCACCCATCAGCAGTTGGCCCCCAAGGAGCAGGAAGAATCGGGAATAACCGATGATTTTATCAGGTTTTCGGTGGGCTTGGAGGATATAGAAGATATATTGGCAGATCTTGATCAGGCATTGATTAAGAGTCAGGGTTGATGGACTTGCATATTTATAAAGGCGTAATTGTGTTAATAATATCAAAAAAGGACCAAAGCAAATATCAATAGGCGGATTGAGGAGAGACTAGAAATTGAAAAATGTCAACAAGAATAGTGACCCAAAAAGAAAGAAAAAATACGAACCTCCGGACTCCTTAACGTCTGTGGGATGGACGGAACCTCATATAATAACCTTGGCTGACGGAAATAATCCCCTTTTATTGGATTGCGGGGAGGAATTGGCCCCAATATCTGTAGAGTATGAAATGTATGGGGAGATGAACTCCAACAAGGACAATGTTATCCTCCTCCTACATGCCCTGTCCGGTGATGCCCATGCCGCAGGCTGGGATAAAAAGGCCCTGGAGATGGGCCGCAGTTGGAGGGTGGACAGGCCAGGATGGTGGGATACAATGATCGGACCTGGCAAGGCACTCGATACCAATAAATATTGCATAATTTGCTCCAATGTGCTGGGGAGCTGCTATGGAACCACTGGGCCGGCCTCTATAGATCCTGAAACCGGTGAGCCTTATGGTATGAGCTTTCCCATAGTTACTGTGGGAGACTGGGTCAGGTTGCAGGAGCGGCTGGTTTCACATCTTGGAATAGAGAAACTATATGCAGTTATAGGGGGATCCCTGGGCGGTCAGCAGGCCCTTGAATGGAGCCTGGCATATCCCGACAGGGTTGAAAGGACTGTTATACTGGCTTCCTCCGCCAGGTTGAGTGCCCAGGGACTTGCTTTCAATGCAGTAGCCCGCAGTTCCATATTAAACGATATAAACTTTAATGACGGAAATTATTATGATAGGGATCAGCCGGCTCAAGGTCTGGCCATAGCCAGGATGTTGGGGCATATAACCTATCTATCGGAAACGGCCATGAGAGACAAGTTTGGCAGGCGATACCGCAAGAATGGAAACCGGCCCGGCTTTCATTTGGGTGTGGATTTTGAGGTGGAAAGCTATCTGGAGTATCAGGGTCAGTCCTTTGTGTCAAGATTTGATGCCAACAGCTACCTGTATATAACAAGGGCTATGGATTATTATGATGCGGCGGATAGAGGGGAAGGCGACCTCGATAGGGCCTGCGAAAATGCAAGGTCAAGATTTTTGCTCATCTCCTTTTCCTCGGATTGGCTGTATACTCCGGAGCAGATGAAGGAGTTGACCTTTGCCCTATACAGGACTAAGAAGGATGTTTCCTATGTGGAAATTCCATCAACCTATGGCCATGATGCCTTCCTTCTAGAGGTGGACGAAATTACGCCCCTTATATCAAAATTTTTAAAGGGGGACACAAACCATGGAATTTAGTTTACAGCAGAATATAAGATGGGATCATCAGATTATATTCGATCTGGTAGGAGAAGGTGCTTCAGTACTCGATCTTGGCTGTGGAAACGGTGAGCTATTGAAAAGGCTTATAGTGCAAAAAAATGTATGGGGTATAGGTGTGGAAAGGAATATGGAGAGGGTAGCTGGCTGCATTGAAAATGGGGTGCCGGTATATCATGCGGATCTGGACCATGGCTTACCACAACTACCGGATCAATTTTTTGATTATGTGATTCTGGAAAAGACCCTGCAGGCAGTAGCCAGCCCCATGGGCTTGCTGGATGAAATGTTGAGGTTGGGGAAGACAGGAATTATCAGTTTTCCAAACTTCGGCTATAAGGAGGTAGTAGAATCCTTTGTGCAAAGTCAAAGGATGCCTCGTACAGAAGCCCTCCCCTATAATTGGTATGATACCCCGAATATACACCTCTTCACGGCCAGGGATTTTTTGGATTTAGTTGAGGAAAAGAATATAAAAATAGAGATTGGGGTCTCCTGGATCAGTGGTAAGGTAGTACCTTTCAAGGAAGAGGAGTCTGGAGAGGCCGAGGAAATACTGTTTATGATATCCAGAAGATAATACAAAGACCTTAGAGGGCGGCTGATAGCCGCTCTTTTTATATATCCACACGGATTTATTTTTCCCGGAATCTATTGATATATGGCTTTGTAATAATATGTTTTGCTCAAAGCGAAAAAGAAAGTTGATATAAAGATTGCTATGCATTAAAATAAAGACAATATCACTAATAAGGGGTTAACACAGCAGATACTAAAACAACTCATTTCTTCGCGTCGTTTTCCTAAGGTGAGAATGACCATTGCTAACATCAAATCGTATATTCCGGCTAATGAATTTATTGGACATCGTTTGATACGACCTTAAAGGTATGAATATTTCTATTAGGCTCATGGGACATATGTTTTTGAAATATCCTGACAGGATGGGGAATATGGAAAAGAAAAGATATAAATTGTTGGATAGCGTCGCCAGGGTAATTGTGGATAGACGGAATATGATTTTCCTTTTCTACATTATTGCAGTCATATTTAGCCTGTTTTCTATGGGCTGGGTTGATGTAGAAGAGGATATTGTAAATTATCTGGCAGAGGATAGTATGACCCGCCAGGGTATAAGGATTATGGAAGAGGAATTTACCACCTATGGTATGGCAAACGTTATGGTTTCAAACATTTCCTATGCCCATGCTTTGAGTATTGCCCAGGACATGGAAGAAATAGACGGTGTCGATTCTGTAATGTTTGAGAATAGTGCTGATCACTATAGGGGTGCATCAGCCCTGTTTGTTGTAACCTTTGTGGGTGAAGAAACGGATGATATCACCCTTCAGGCTATGGAGGAGGTGAAAGAACTGGTATCCTCCTATGATTCTTCCATTTCTACAACTATAGGTACCAATATGGTTACACAATTGATAGAGGACATGACATTAATTGGTGTGCTGGCAGGTATCATCATTATAATTGTGCTCATACTCACATCGCAATCCTTCGCCGAAGTACCGGTGCTCCTTATTACCTTTGGAGTAGCCGCTCTTTTGAATATAGGGACCAATTTTTTCTTGGGCAGGATCTCCTTCATATCCAATTCCGTGGCCGTGGTCCTTCAGCTGGCCCTGGCTATAGACTATGCCATTATTCTTTGCCATAGGTTTAGTGAAGAGAATGAGATCCTTCCGCCAAGGGAAGCGGCCATCACAGCTCTTAGAAAGGCAATTCCCGAGATATCCTCCAGTAGCTTGACCACAATCGCAGGATTGGGTGCCCTGGCCTTTATGAAATTCGGGGTAGGCAAGGATCTGGCCGCTGTTATGATTAAGGCCATCTTACTTAGCATGATGTCTGTATTTACCCTTATGCCGGGTTTATTGGTACTCTTTAGCGGGCTTATACATAGATCCCAGCATAAGAGCTATATACCTTCCGTTTCTGCATTAGGAAGGTTCTCCATAAAAACCAGGTATATCATTCCCCCTGTTTTCGCAGTTGTACTTGTTGTCGCCTACATATTATCCTCAAAATGTCCCTTTGTCTTTAGCCTGGATGATATAAGAGGGCACAGGCTTTCGGAAGCCCAGATGGCGGAAGATCGAATAAAAAAGAAATTCGGTTCCAGCAACAATATTGCTCTGATTGTACCTGCCGGGAATTATGAAGGAGAAAAGAGGCTTCTAACAGTTCTTGAAGGGTACGAGGAGGTGGATAGGGCTATAGGCCTTGCCAATACAGAGGCGATTGGAGGCTATATGCTTACAGACGCATTGACCCCCAGGCAGTTTTCTGAACTTATGGATCTGGATTATGAAATAGCCCAGCTTCTCTACACCGCATACGCTATTGGTGATGAGGACTATGGAAGGGTTGTTAGCGGTATCGGTCAATACAGGATTCCCCTTATAGACATGATTCAGTTTTCCTATGAGCAGGTAGAGGGGGGATTCGTCACCTTGGACGATGAACTAATGGAAGATCTGGAGGCATCCAACAGACAACTATTAAGTGCCCGTAGTCAGATGGAAAGTGAAAGGTTCAGCCGGATGTTTCTGGTCCTGAATCTCCCTCTTGAAGGGCAGGAGACATATGATTTTCTCTCTGCGATTCATAAGGAGGCCGGCAAGTATTATGACATGAATTCTGTTTACCTGGTGGGAGAATCCACAAATTCCTGGGATTTGTCCTTAAGTTTTGATAGGGATAATCTTATAATCAGTATACTATCCGTTTCATTTGTCATAATAATTCTTACATTTACCTTCCGGTCTTTAGGACTCTCCTTTTTACTTATCTCCGTAATACAGGCCAGTATCTGGATTAATTTCTCTGTGCCCTACATAAGAAATCAAGGACTCTATTTTCTGGGATTTTTATTGGTTTCATCCATTCAGATGGGTGCCAACATAGATTATGCCATAGTTATATCAAGTCGCTACCTAAACCTCAGAAAGGACATGTCCAGGGACCAGGCTGTAGTTATGGCAGTAAACCGGGGATTTCCTACAGTAATAACTTCGGGGATCATCATGGCTGTGGCAGGATTACTCATAGGCCGAATTTCCACAGATGGGGCCACTTCCGTACTGGGATCCTATTTGGGATACGGTACCATAATCTCCATGGTACTTGTCATATTCGTTCTGCCCCAGCTCCTTTACCTGGGAGATATCATGGTTGAAAAGACCTCTTTCAGATTAAGAATACTCAGCCAGGACCATCAAAGGGCAAGGGGCAAGGTAAAACTAAGAGGCAAAATTAAGGGGTATGTAGATGGTGAAATTGATGCCTATGTTGAAGGTACCATCACAGGAAAGGTAGAGGGCACATTCGAAATTGGGGAGGAATCCGGGGAGGATTTAAAGGAGGGAACTGGGAACACATATGAAGAAGTTTAGTATAATTCTTGTAATTCTAATAGTTCTATCCACCTTGACAACGGGCACTATAGTGGCATCGCCCGACCCTGCTTACAGGACCATTATAATTAAAGATGCTGAAGATCTTCACAATCTGTCCAGGAATTGTTCCTACGATGCCTTCTCCCATGGAATAAAGGTAGTTTTAAATGGCGACATCGACCTACAGGGTGAGGTTTTTGCTCCCATCCCCATTTTCTCTGGAATCTTTGACGGAGCAGGACATACCATAAAGGGTATATCCATAGAGGTTGAAGGATCAAATCATGGACTCTTCAGGTACCTGGAGGAAGTAGGCACTATAAAAAATCTGAAAGTCCAGGGAGTTGTTACCCCTGTCGGCGAAAAATCTACAATCGGCGGACTGGTGGGCTATAACCAGGGTACTATTGAAAATTGTGAATTTAGCGGTTATATAAAGGGCGATGACACATTGGGGGGACTGGTAGGTTGGAATGGGAAGACGGGTATAATTAAAGACTCTGCAGCCAAGGGGGCAATATATGGAAAAAGAAAGATTGGCGGGATAGCGGGATACAATATGGGGACCATCATTGCCTGCAGCAATGAACTCAGCGTAAATACAACAGTAGAGGAATATGAGCCGGACTTTGCGGATTTTGATCTGGAGAATTTTGACATAGCTGAACTGTCGAAACTATCTTCGGACATAACCGATATAGGGGGCATTGCCGGGGTTAACACCGGCATCATCAAAAGCTCACAGAACCATGGAACCATAGGATATCCTCAGGTTGGCTATAATGTTGGTGGTATTGCAGGCAGGCAAACCGGATATATAACCGATTGCTTAAATGAAGGTTTTGTGCAAGGCCGCAAGGAGGTAGGTGGTATAGTAGGACAGATGGAGCCTCATATAGATATTTTTATTCCCCCATCAAAACTGAATAAATTACATGAGGAACTGGATATCCTGCATTCTTCCATAAATAAGCTGATAAACCTTACACAAAGCACCTCCATGGAAATGAATGAAAGGCTGACCAGAATACAAGAGGACATAAACGCTGGAAAAGCCCATGCAAGGCAGCTTATTTCTATGTCAGAGGATCTCATAAACAAGGCCGACATCACCGGGGCAGAGATTATAGATATAATAAAGCCCATTATAGGGGAATTTAGTGAGGTGACAGAGGATCTTGAAAGAAGCATATCCACCATGGAGGAATCCCTGGATTATATTAAAAAGGTATTAGAAAGGCTGGCAGAATATGATTGGCAAGATGAGGAGCTCAATCTGAAGATAGAGAATCTCCTGTCGATAACCAGGGACGCATATGACAGGCTTGGCCAGGCTGGCTCCGACATAAATCAAATATTGGAGAAACTGCAGGATGGGGAAACAGAAGGGATCCTGGATTTATTACAATCTGCATCGAGAAACTTAAATTCAGCCATCGATCTTATTTCAGAAGCTCTGGACGAGCTTGAGGATATAGGGAGAATCATAGAAGACATCCTGGGTATAATAGATGGTGATAGTGACGATGACTTGAAAACCGCGTTGGGTTATATTGAAGAAACTCTGGCTCTTCTCGGTAAGGTGTCTGGTAGGCTTCAGAATATATTCCAGATAACGGATGAACTTATAGACTATTTTACCGATATGCCCCAGTTGGACTTTGAGGCCATCGGCGATGCCTATGAGAAAACCAAAGAGGATCTTTTTGATTCTATGGGCGATATGTCAAGTACACTTTCCGATCTTATGGATACCCTGTTTGCCCAAGGTAAGATGATGATAGGAGATATGCAAACTATAAATGATCAGCTTTTTCTTATAATGGATCTGACCTTTAGCTTAATAGATGATTTAATGAACAATGAGAGGGGACTTGATGATTTTTATCAGGATGTATCCCGTGAAGATATAGAGAAAAAAACAGAGGGAAAGGTAAACCGCAGTAAAAACTCGGGACCGGTCCAAGGGGACATAAACGTTGGAGGTATTTCAGGGTCTATGGCCATCGATCTGAAACTTGACCCCGAAGGTGATTTTAATATAGATAAGAATATTCCCCTAAATGCAGTGTATCAAACCAGTGCCATTATTCAGCAATGTGAAAACAGTGGCAGGATAATGAGCAAAAAAAATAATGTAGGCGGTATCGTAGGCAACATGGATCTGGGATATATCCTGGATTGTGTGGCAACCGATGTGGTAGAGAGCATCGATGGTGATTATGTGGGGGGAATCGCAGGCAGGTCATACGGGCCTATTGTTTCCAGCTATGCAAAATGTACCTTAAGGGGTGGAAATTATATAGGCGGCATTGCAGGATATGGTACCGAAATAGCAGATTCCCATACCCTTGTAAAGGTAGAAAGGTCAAATGCCTGCGTAGGAGCCATCGCAGGAGATGTTGAAAATAACGGTGTAATTAAAATGAATACTTTTGTTAGTGAAACCCTGTCGGGTATAGATGGTATAAGTTACAGGGAAAAGGCCGAACCTATAAGCTACAAGGAGCTAATACTGAAAGAAGACGTTCCTTCTGTATTGAAGGAATTAAATTTGATTTTTGTAGCGGAAGATGAGATAATCCATACTCAAACTTGTAATTATGGAGATCCCATCTCCGGAATTACTCTACCGGATATACCGGACAAAGAGGGTTATCATGGGAAATGGGAAGAATTCGTTGAAGATAAAATCACCTTTGACACTACTATTAATGTTATCTACAATCCAATTACAACTGTTCTTGAAAGCCATGAAAAAAGGGATGGTGTTTTACCTGTAGTCCTGGTGGAAGGACAATTCAACCAGGAAGATTCCCTGACATTGTTGCATGATAGTGAGATAGAATCGCCAGAAATCAGACAGGAAACGTTGGTTGATCAATTGACCCTTGTCATTCCGGACGACGGCGACTTAAATCACACCATCAGGTATCTACCATCTATAACAGGAGGAAAGCTGGATTTGTACATCCTATCCAGGGAGGGAAGTTGGTATAGACCAAAAAGTCACTTTGATGGTAAGTATCTGGTTTTTGAAGCCGAAGGAAACAGGGTTACATTTGCCGTTGTATATAATAAACCCTCATATATAGGTTATATGGTTTTGGCAGCGGTGATGTTTATAGTTATAGTGTCTTTTGTATATATGAAAAAAAGCAAGAAACATCCGGGGAATGTTGAGTTGGATAAGTAGCAGGAAAGTGAACCCACACTTCAAAAGAATAAAAAATTAGGGTGTTGACATACTATAAATGCTATGCTACTATATAAATCGTTGTTCAAAAACAACGAATCGGGTATCGGAAGGTCAGCACAAATTGGAACTAAAAGAATTAAAAAAAGATGTTGACAAAGTATTCGGTATCTGATAGCATAGTAA
>JAAYRX010000244.1 GCA_012518535.1 Clostridiales bacterium
TGGCCGACGAGTCGCGCCTCTTCTGCGCGGGCATTCTCCTCGGGATCCGACGGTTCGAGCAGGATTCGGGTTCCGCGCTCCTCGACGAAGCGCCCGACTACTGCGACGATGCATTCTCCTCCATCCGGGAAGAATGGGAGACGGCCGTCGGCGATCCCGGACAGGTGCGGCTGATCGCCCGGCTCCTCGATGAGAAAGGATTTTTGTAACCGGCCCTCGCCCGGGATCATGCAGACAAAAATCGCGCGGGGACGGCCCTCCAACAGCGCCGGCGCACCCGAAGGGGTTGCCATCGACGGGAACCGGAATCGTACGCCGGTTCGCATCCCGCCTGCGCGTGTGCTCCCGGCACGGCTCAGTCTTCCGCTCCCGGCGTACCCGTGAGATATTTTTTGAGCGCGGCCACCTTGTTCCGAACCGATGACGGTTCGAGATCGAAGAAGGAACCGATCTCCCGGGCCAACGGGGTCCCCCCCTTTCCCGGCCGGATCAGGCCCACGTCCCGGCATGCTGCATAGACGACGGCCGCACTCCAGAGGTCTTCGTCCCCCCGCGAGAGCGGTGCTGCCGGGTGGGCGGCCAGGTCGCCGACGATGGCCCCGCAACGTCCCGGGATCGTGCCGTCTTCAAGCCGGGCACAGAATTCCTCGCACCTGAAGAGGATCGCGGAGACCCGCAGATCCCCGGAATTCGGGGCGATTCCGTCGTCCTTAAATAGATATTCGATTTTTTCGATGAGATCCGCATCGTCCGGGTCCATCCCGGCCATTACTACGACTTCGCGCTGGACGAAGTTCATCAGGGCACGCTCATCCTCCGGGTCGACCCCTGCGTCGAGCGCCCGCTGGAAGATACGACCGGAAAGGTCGCGATACTTCTCCGGGCTCGTGGCCGCGGCCCGGAAGGCGGGTTCCGCCTCTTTGAGTACTGCGATCAGTTCCGCGGCATTCTGCAGCCTGCCGGCCGCCTCCATGGAGGAGAGGAACCGGCAGAGGATCGGGACGGCGTTCTCAAGCCACTCCTCGGGGAAGATCGGGTTCTGCGCCATCTCTTCGATCAGGCACGTGCGTACGAGCCGGGCATCCCACTCCCGGATAGTCTTTCCGCGAAGGCCGTACGTGAAGACGCAGAACTCCATAACGGTCTCTCCCGCCAGCGCACCGTAGAACTCCCCGTGCGCGGCCCGCTCATCGGCGATGAACGCCTCAATCTCCGGGCCGATATCCGCACAGACGGCATCCATCATGGCCTGCACCTCTGCGTCCCCGGGCGGGTCTTCGAAAGTATATATGCAGTCGTCCGGATCGAACTCCGGGAGTTTCTTCAGGATCTCTTCGAGTTCCGGGGATGCGAGATCCTCCGCGTTCCATCCCGGCGGATACCAGTACACCGCGGCATCAGGGTCCTCAACGTAGCCGCAGATACCGGTTCTCGGGGAGTTCTCGATGATCTCCGTGCACTCCGGATCGGGTTCGGCCGAGACGAGGCATTCGCGGCAGAAGAAACGGAGGGTACCGTCTTCATCGTCAAACAGGCTGAATTCCGCCTGATTCCCACAGGCGTCGCAGGGGAACGGCGGGGGGTTGTTCCTCGCGATCAGGCAGATCGGTTTCTCCGGAGGCATTATGGGTATTGCACCGATCACCTTCAGGTCCAGCTCCGTCGTGGAGCCGAAGTCGTATTCGTAGGAGAACGTGCTTCCCGGCGGGACCAACCCGGAGAGGGGGATTGCCATGCTCGTTCCCGGCTCGTCCTCGCCGCTCAGGTAACTCTCTTTGCCGATGGAGAACGCGCTCATGTGCCCGCAGCATTCCACCCATACGTCGCGGATCAGGGAGTCGAGGTCTTCGAGCGTGGCGTCGGGCCGCGCAAGAACCACCAGCCAGTAGGATCTGTCGTGCCGCCCCTGTATCGTGATGATGAGCGACGGCTTTTCCCCTGCAGGCCAGCCCGACGACCGGAGGCAGCCCTCGACGTGCCGCAAAGCCCCCCTCCTGCTCACCGGTTCCCTGCAGAGCATGCAGGTCCCGGGTACGTTCCGTGGTGCCATCCAGAGGATGTTTCACCTGTGACTACATATGATCTGCTTCGACGATCACACCGGAAACATATTGCCGCTCTGTATGCCGAAACGAAAGAAAGTCGCCCCCTCACTCCGTCTCACGACGATCTCGGCGGGGATCGTGAATCCATTGTTAACGGGCTACAAACCCGGATTGCAAAGGCAACGCACGAAGGAAAATGGAATATGGTCAAACGTCTCAGGTATCTGCTGACGCATACCTACTCCGCGAAACTCCTCGCGGTGCGGATCGTCACACAGAACAAAGGCAAGCGAACTCCTGGTGTTGATGGGGTGCTCTGGACATCTGCATCGGACAAGATGCGAGCAGCCCTGAGTCTCACTGACCGCCAGTACCACGCGAAACCACTGCGCCGCATCTACCCGCCGTCGATCGGGTTTACGACCTCAAGCGTGCAGATCCCGGAAAAATCACGTTCATTTCGGGTGACCAGTACACATTCGTGAGCCAGAGCGGTGGCTGCAATGACCGCGTCGGGGAGCTTCATCCCGCAAGTTCGACGCAGGTGGATAGCGCGGTCCGCAATTGTATCGATCAGAGGGTATACTTCCGCAGAACGGATAAAGTCCTCGGCTATCGCATACCCTTCCGGAGTATGCTTCTTCCACCCGAGAAATTCGATCTTTGTGATGATTGAAACACGAAATGAAGAGGTGAGCATCTCTTCGATCTCATTTACTCTCGCCGGCGGAACGGCATCTGCAAGGTAGTAGATGAGGATGTTCGTATCGAGCAGGTACCGACTCATATCCGGTTCCATTCATCCCGCAGGTTCCGGATCTCGGCCTTTAGATCGACGTTTAAGTTTCTGTATATGCCCCGATATTTTCCGGGATCCGGAACCCCAACCCGTTCACCGGCAGGTTTTTCGGCATTCAGGCTGTCCCAGAGGTCGATGGGCACGATAACGCCAGTCTTTCTTCCTTCTGCATCACAGATGTATTGCACTCCCATGCCGCACACTCCAGAATATGGAGATATGAGTGCTCCCGGCAGATGATACTTTTCCCGCTCCGATCCCTTCTTCGCCGGCGAGGGTACTCTCCGGATCTCCTCCTCTCCAGGAACATCCACCACCGCCCGGAAGACAAAACGTCCCCCACAGGTAGGGGAGACGCCCCGGTTGCCAGGCTCCCGGCGCGGGGAAGAGAGTGGGGGCAAAAGACCTCCTCTCACTCCAGCGCGATGACGGCGTCGATGAAGTCCACCTTCGCGGTGTAGTGCTCGCGGTTCCGGATGACTGCCGCGACCGGCTGCCCGTCGGCACCGGTATACCCGACGCACCCGAAGGGGTTGTCGGCGATGACGCTCTCGATGAGGGTGTTCAACGACGTTACGTCGGCGATCGGGACGGCGAGGTCCCGGACCGCCGTCTTGTTGACGGTCTTCTGTACGAAGTCTGCCATGGGTCTTACTCCTTGCCTGCCAGATGCCCCAGATCGGAGATCTGAGGCAGTTGCACTTGCAGTGCAACTCTTCCCGGGAATATGACAGATAACTACAGGGTGGACGGGGGAGGGGATTAGCATGACTTTATCGGGGATAAGACGGAAAAAGGCCACAACATAGGTGTAGGCCATGGAAACGGTCCTCATAACAGGTTACCAGAATGCGGCGATCAATGTTATGAGACTGCAATCTCTGGGTTGAAATACCCTGGATGCCCCCGACTGAAGTCGGGGGAGCAGTCACCTATTCTCACTGTGGAAAAGATTCAACGTTGAGCGTGTGAGAAACCGAGGGTGGAAGCCTCTACAAGGTCTACGCTATTTCCCGTGGTTCGCACGCAACGCCCTTGCCCGCAAGGATCTCCCGCAGCTGCTCCCGGCCGCTCGGCTCCGGGATCTCCCGCTCCTCCTCCCGGGCGGTATCGAGCCAGAGGCCGATAGCCACCTTCACTTCAGAGAGAGCCTCCTCTTCCGTCTCGCCGAACGCGGAACAGCCGGCAAGCTCCGGGACGACGGCGATGAACCCCTCGTCCTCATCGCTGTAGAA
>JAAYRX010000163.1 GCA_012518535.1 Clostridiales bacterium
ATAAATTAACAGGCAATACTATAAAAAGCCATGATGGGGAAAAAGCATTGTAATCTCCTTTCAGAGAGCTGTTGGTTGCTGGAAAACAGTAGGAATTACAAAGGCGAGCTCGCCCTGGAGCAGTTTTACTGAAAGTAGGGGGTTTTATAAAGCCTGCTGTTAATAGGTTTAACCGGCTTTGTCCGCCGTTATACGGATGTGTAGATGTCTTATTTGACTCTGCTATTGAGTGGATATATATATCAATTAGAGTGGTACCACGGAAGTAAAGGCTTTCGTCTCTAGCATAATGCTGAAGATGAGAGTCTTTTTAGTTTATAGATTTTAAGTGTTATAGTGGGAATTTCGAAAGAGTTGTCTATATTTTTGAAATTCCATAGAAGATTAAAAAAATTAGGAGGATAGAGCATGAAATTAGCATTTTCAACCCTTGGATGTCCAGATTTTACTTGGCCGGAGATCTATTCTATGGCCAGCGACTTTGGCTTTGACGGAATAGAGATCAGGGGCCTGGGCAAAGATATTTTTGCCGTTGAAGCTCAGCCTTTTACCCAAGAACAACTACCTAAAACCATAAAGAAGCTGAGGGAACTAGGTATTGAGATTCCCTGCCTATCATCGGGATCTTGTCTGAAGTTTGCTGAGAAGGCAAAGGAGAATCATGAGGAGATAGTTAAATATATTCTGTTGGCATCCAAGCTGGGAACCCCCTACGTCCGTATTCTTGCGGATCTTGAACCTCATCCTACCGGAGAAGTAGACGATAGAGTAGTCCTGGCTGCTCTGGAGGGTCTTATTCCTGTTGCAGAGGAGAATGGAGTAACCCTGCTCATAGAAACCAATGGTGTCTATGCAGATACATCCCGCCTATGTAATCTTCTTAATGAAATATCAAGTGATGCCGTGGCAGCTCTATGGGATATAAATCATCCCTACCACTTTGCCGGAGAAACACCGGGGCAGACTGTCCAAAACCTGGGAGCCTACATTAAATATGTACATACCAAGGATTCGGTGATGGAGGACGGTATAGTTAAGTATAGAATGATGGGTGAGGGCGAGATACCCATGGACAAGGTAATGATGGCCTTGCACTCTATAAACTATGAGGGCTATCTCTCCTTAGAATGGGTAAAACGCTGGTCTTCAGACCTGGCCGAAGCCGGGGTCGTTTTCCCTAATTATGCCGCTTATATGAGCAGGTATATAGAAAAAGATTATATAAAGGGTCACCTGTACGATAATAATGCCGGGACCGGTAAATATATCTGGCAGAAGGATACTTTGATTGATCTGACCTTTCCTCAGTTACTGGATCGGGTTGTGGATGAATTCCCAAATCAATATGCTTTTCGCTATACAACAATGGATTATACCCGAACCTATAAGGAGTTTAGGGATGATGTGGATGCTTTTGCCCGCTCATTGATTGCAATAGGAGTGAAACACGGGGATAAAGTGGCGATCTGGGCAACCAATGTACCCCAGTGGTTTATTGCCTTTTGGGCCACAACCAAGATCGGAGCAATTTTGGTCACCGTCAACACCGCCTACAAGACCTATGAGATGGAATACCTGCTAAGGCAATCAGACACTCATACCTTGATAATGATTGATGGATATAAGGACTCTGATTACATCGCAATTATCA
This sequence comes from Clostridiales bacterium, assembly GCA_012518535.1. Lineage (GTDB taxonomy): Bacteria > Bacillota > Clostridia > Caldicoprobacterales > UBA3941 > UBA3941. The sequence goes on from JAAYRX010000163.1 coordinate 1,652, forward strand.
AAGAATTATGTCCCGAATTGGAAGAATCGGAAGCAGGAAAGCCCTTACATATAAGGAAGTTTCCCTTCCTTAGGAATATTATTACTATTGATTCTAAACAAAAGGGGTGTTTGACCTGGGAGGAGACTCTTGTCTTAGGTGAAAATGTATCCCTGGAAGAGGTTTATAGAAGGGCTCAATCCTTAAATCGGCATGATGTCTGTAATATGCAGTACACCTCCGGGACCACTGGCTTTCCCAAAGGAGTGATGCTTACCCATTACAATGTGGTTAACAACGGCAAAAATATCGGCGATAATATGGACCTGTCAACTGCAGACCGAATGATGATACAGGTACCCATGTTCCATTGCTTTGGTATGGTTCTTGCTATGACAGCTGCTGTGACCCACGGGACTACCATGTCGCCCTTACCATACTTTTCTCCCAAATTGGCATTAAGGTGTATTACAGAGGAGAAGATCACCTGCTTCCATGGCGTACCTACCATGTTTATCGCCTTGTTAGAGCATGAGGATTTTCATAAAACAGACTTTTCTTATGTCAGAACCGGTATAATGGCGGGCAGTCCTTGTCCTGTAAAGGTCATGCAGGATGTGGTGGATAAAATGAATATGAGTGAGATCACTATTGTTTATGGTCAGACTGAATCCTCCCCCGGTTGTACTCAAAGCCGGGTGGATGATAGCGTTGAGCTCCGAGTGAGCACTGTGGGACGAGCCCTACCTGGAATTGAATGTAAAATTATCGATCCCAGGACAGGAGAAGACCTACCCGACAATGTAGATGGCGAGTTCGTAGTCAGGGGATACAATATAATGAAAGGCTATTACAAAATGCCGGAGGCAACCGCCGCTGTTATAGACCAGGATGGATGGCTTCATACCGGTGATTTGGCCCGTAGGAATGAAAACGGCTACTACAAGATTACCGGCCGCATCAAGGACATGATCATTCGGGGCGGAGAAAATATCTATCCAAAAGAGATCGAGGACTTCATATATACCCATCCCAAGGTAAAGGATGTTCAGGTAATTGGGGTCCCCGATGAGCAGTATGGGGAAGAGATCATGGCCTGCGTAATTCTAAAGGAAGGTGAGGAGCTAACGGGGGATGAGCTAAAGGATTATGTCCGGTCTTCCATGGCCAAGCACAAGACCCCTCGCTATGTTGAATTTGTAAAGGAATTCCCAATGAATGCTGCAGGTAAGATTATGAAGTATAAACTGCGCGAACAGGCGGCTGAAAAACTAAACCTAAGGGATAGTAATCATAGCGTCATAGTTTAATGTAAATAGTTTCACACTAGTGTTTATACAAGGAGGAACTGCGATTAGGGGATTGCGGTTCCTTCTTTTATGGAATGTATAGGAAAATATTGAGAGGATTCTAAGAAAGTTTGTAGAATAATGTAATACTAACAAAATCTCCTTGTAAGAGCAATAAGGAGAATACTTGAAAAGGAAATGTGGTTATTTCGAAAATGATCTGTCCCAAGAAAGCAAAGATTATGGAGGGATATAAGGATGGCGACAAAAGGTGTAAATGATTACAGGCCCAGGATTCATTTTACTACTCGGAAAGGCTGGATCAACGACCCCAATGGATTGTTGTACCATGACGGCATCTATCATCTTTTTTATCAACACTATCCCAAGGATACAAAATGGGGCCCCATGCATTGGGGGCATGCCATAAGCCGGGATCTTATAAGTTGGGAACACCTGCCCATTGCCCTGGAGCCGGATGAGCTTGGGCATATATTCTCCGGAAGTGCAGTATACGATAGGGAGAATACTACAGGCTTTGCATCCTTTGGCAAACCACCCATAGTAACTATGTTTACCCATAGCGGAGAAACCCAGCAACAGAGTATAGCCTATAGCACGGATGGGGTAAACTTTACTAAATACGCAGGCAATCCGGTTATTAAAAACCCAGGCCTAAGGGATTTCAGAGATCCCAAAGTCTTTTATAACCCGGTGCGGGATTCATGGAGCTGTGTAGTAGCTGCGGGAGACCGAGTGTACTTCTATGCATCCCCAAATTTGATTGACTGGGTAAAAACAGGAGAGTTCGGACCCGAGGGAAACCTGTGTCCCGGTGTATGGGAATGTCCGGACATCTTTCCATTGAAGGCGCCAAACGGTGATGAGGTTTGGGTTTTGGTGGTGAGTATGACCATTCCATTGGAGAAGGGCGGTCCAAAAACACAGTATTTTCTCGGCACCTTTGATGGAGATGCCTTTATCTGTACCAGACCCTTTGATGGGATAGAATGGATAGATCCCGGATTTGATAATTATGCCGCCATGTCCTATTACGGAGAGGAACTAAAGGATAGAATTGTTATTGGTTGGGGGGCTAACTGGCAATATGCCGCTGATACGCCAACCGATGAGTATCGAGGTATGATGACCTTAGCCAGAAAGCTCTCTCTTGTAGATACTCCAAAGGGATTAAGATTGTCATCCGCACCTTATGATACGTTGGGAGAAATAATGGTTCCCACTGCAATAATAAAAGGGGAAAAGGCTATAGAAAGCCAGGTCTTCGGGCTGGGGATAGAAGGATACCATAACTTTGCTGTTACACTTTCAAACGAGGATGACGAAGAACTTGTTTTTGGTGTTAACGAGAATGATGAAATTTTTATTGATAGGAGCAGGGCGGGAGACAAGACCTTTAGTGATATTTTTGCCTCTGCCGTTTTTGGCAAGGTGGAGAAGAAAAGGTTATATAGAGGAGCCATTACTATGGAAGCCATTTTTGATGTTTCAATGTTGGAGGTGTTCGCAGATAAGGGAACCTTTGCCTGCGCACAAGTTGTCTATCCTACAAAACCTTATAATAGGATTGCAATAGAAGGGAAAGCAGAGGTAACATATTACGACGTTATACTATAATTAGGAAGGATTAGAAGAAACGTGGGGATTTTAGAGAAGGCAATCGTATATGCTGCAGAAAACCATATGGGTGCTGTAAGAAAGGGTAATGATATCCCCTATATAGTACATCCCATGGAGGCCTTATCCATAGCAGCCACCATGACCAATGATCCGGAAGTCCTGGCAGCAACGGTTTTGCATGATGTGGTGGAAGATACTGCTATCACCATAAATCAAATAGAGGAGGGATTTGGCAAACGGGTTGCTGACTTGGTGGCATGGTCCAGCGAGGATAAAATGCCCCATATCCCTCCCCAGGAATCCTGGAAGGCGAGAAAGGATGCAACTATTAAATCTCTGGAAGATGCATCTCTTGATGAGATGATCATCATATTGGCTGACAAATTATCAAATATACGGGGTCTTTACCAGGGATTAATCCATAAAGGGGATGAAATCTGGAGGCAATTTAACCAAAAGGACAAAAGGATGCACGAATGGTACTATAGGGCCATTTTAGGGGCCCTTGCTGCCTTATCGGATAGTATTGCCTATCAAGAATTCTCCTCCCTGATCGACAAGGTCTTCAATAGTTAACCTCACTATTCCTTTCCTTTAAATGTGGTAGACAAAAGGTCATAAAAGCAGCCACTATGCCAAATAGCCCAGTGATCCAAAATCCCCAGGATAGATTTAAAAAATCACTGATAAATCCAACTATTATAGGACCTAAAAACATTCCAAGGCCATAGATTGCCTGAAAGAACCCCATAGCGGTAGCCTTCTTGTCGTTGCCTACAGTTTGGATGCTGGTACTCATCAGGATCGAAAAGACGGCACCTCTTGCAAATCCTCCCGCAATCTGGGATAGGTATAGGAGATTAATGTTATTGATAGAGGGTATGAGGCCGGCTGATAAGCCCATCATAATAAAACCTAGTGTAAGGGTTTTACGCTTTCCAAACCGAACCACCGGAGCTGAACCACTGAGGGCTGATGCAAATATCGAGGGAAACGTTGAAAAAGTTGTTAACAGAGATATTTGTCCTTGGGTTGCTCCCAGATTCTTTGCTGCCAGGGGAGTAAAACCATATACGGTTGCAAAGGTGATGATTTGTAATAATACAGCTAATCCTGAAGCAATTAAGAGTTGGGGTTCCTTGCCAACGGCCAGAAGTTCCAACAATTTAATAGGCTTGTTTTCTGTTTTATTTTCAACTATGCCGGTACCCAACAATAAGGCAAGGATTCCCACAGCAGCTGCCAGGTAGAATGGAGCAACGGCACTATTAAATAGGCTTATAACTAAACCGCCCAGGAGTAGTGCTGCAATTTGCCCCAGATTGTTGAATGCGTTTAGGTATCCGATGGCCCTGGTGGACTGCTGATCAGTAAAATAACTTGCGAACAGGACCGTAAAAGGAACCCAAGCTGCAGCTGCTGCACCGCTTAGTCCTCGAAAAATCAGCAGCGACCATGGGTTCTTGAAAAACCCCATACCCAGACTACTTATTACAGAGATTAATATACCCAGCAAAATGAACCTTTTACGTGCATTAATTTTATCCGAGTAGATACCAAGAGGAAGTCTAAGTACCATCTGTACAAAACCATAGGAACTAATAATTAGACCAATCAGCTTATTGGATGCTCCTAAACTCTCTGCATAGATAGGCAGATTAGGTACAAAGGCATAAAGTGAAAACCAAAAAAGGCTGGTTACCAAATAATAAAGTGGAATTCTGTAAGACTGTGGCTGATTTTGCATAACATCCTCCAAAATGTTGATAATTATAACAAGTTTCTACTTTAATCAGTATAATATATACTCAGGAATAATGCCATATAGATTTACTATATATGATCCTGGTCTGGCCTTTATCAGGATAATGATATCTATATGTTTCTTGACTTCAGATACCTGCAAGATTATGCTATAAGTAGCAGACAGGAAACAAAAGACTGCAGGGTAATAAGAGGAAGGGGACAGTTATGATGAAAATTTTGACAACCTTTAAACCCGGTAAAGAAGTTATAACCCAAATGGAAAAGCTAGGTGCTTGTGTAACCGTTTTTGCTTCCGAGGAAGAACTGATTAAATCCGATGAAGTGGAAGAAGCTGATGCTATTATTGCCAATCACAGGACCTTGCAAATTGATTTTCTGAACAGGTGCAAGAAAATTAGATGGATTCATGTTCCGCATGTGGGGATTGAGAGGCTGCCTTTGCAGTATCTCAAAGAAAGAGACATAATAGCGACCAATGCTCGTGGGACAGCTGGTGTACCCATATCAGAGCATATCATGACCATGATGCTGATGCTTGCAAGAAAAAGCTTTGCCGCCTATAAAAATCAACTGGCCCGTGCATGGAAAAGTCCCGATAATGTTTTTAATCTATATAATAAAACCGTAGGGCTTTTAGGTACTGGGGACGTAGGAAGCGAAACGGCAAAAAGGGCCAAGGCATTTGGTATGAGAACTATTGGCTATAATACAACCGGTGAACCCTTGGAACACTTCGACAGGGTTTATTCACCCGATGGACTGAATGAATTCCTGGCTCAATGTGATTTTATTGTGTGTACACTCCCGCCAACACCAAAAACTGAGTATTTAATTGATGAAGAGCAATTTAAATGTATGAAATCAACTGCTTATATCATTAATATATCGAGAGCAATAATCTTCAATGAGGAAGTACTATACAGCTATCTAAAAGATAAAAAAATAGGCGGTGCAGCCCTGGACGTATTTATGGATGAATTCAGGTTGGGATATTTACCTGAAGACAGTCCTTTCTGGGATCTGGACAATCTTATTATTACATCCCATATGGCAGGTGCCGGAGATCAGTGGAATTATTTCTCAACCAATATCATAATGCATAACGTACAATGCTTCTGTGAGAATAGATTGGATGATATGATCAATATTAGGGATTATGATAAAGGCTATTAGATTTGATTATGGCAGACCGGCCATGACGGTGTAATTAACCGGCCGGTCTGCTTCTTAATACAGACAGTATACCTAAGTTAGAGAATGTTTGATGTTGTGAACCTATCATCCAGCTGTGATATCTTCAATCTAACCGTCATTACAAAGGGATTACGGTACTCTTTATCCCAATGTCCGTAGGATGTAAGAACAAAGGTACCGTCAGGAAGAGCTACATTTCCTGCATAACCGCAGTCCCCTGTAAAGTCCTGCATCAGTCTGATGTAGTATTCTCCCATCCTGCCTTCATATAGATCTTCATAAGTCCCTACCCAGGCACACCAATCACCGGCGATCCATTGATCTTCTCCGTCGTTTCTTTCTTTCCTTATAATCTGGCGGAAGGTTATAAGCAGCCTGCCGGATACAGGGTCATATTGGGCTTTGTGCCTTTCCCCCATAAGAACCTGGGGTGCTTCCCTGGGTTGGCTCCATGTTTCACCTTCATCGTTAGAGAATGCCACCATGGCATTGATTCTTTTGTGTTGTGCTCTTGCCAGCAGGGCCAATTGCTTCCCATCCGGGGCTCTCATTATCTCTATCTCACACAGTCCCGCATGTTTTTCTATCTCATTGTGTTCTGCCAATAAACGTTGGGGCTTACTCCATCGTTCCTGTCCGTTCTCATCGAAACTCAGGATAGTCTTCCAATTATTAAACTCATGATCATGGAATAATCCCATCCATCTATTGTCCCAATTTCCCTCGCTATCCTTGAGCCTTGTAAGGCTGGCATGAGCTACTATAGTATGGAGGCCGGGGTAGTAATGTTTGAATTCGGTCCAATTCTGCCCATTGTCTTCGGAATAAGCCGTTCTAAACCCTCCTTCATCCCAGGGCACACCGCTTATTAATTCCAGCCTCCTTGTACCATCAGGCTTGACTACTTGGTAAATGGTGGGAGTCTCCTGGCTATTGGTCCAGCTCTCTGGAGTTGGTAATCTTTCGCCCCAGGTTTTCCCCCCGTCTACACTTTTTTTCATGACTATAGGACCCTTGCCATGACCTTTGGGGTAGAATACAAGTATGGTTCCATCATCCAGAAGTATAGAGTCAGGATGACCCAGATATTGGCCTTCTTCCCTATCTACAAGATATTGCAAACATTTATTCTGAGACAGATCTACATATCTTATAGATTCTAACTTATTACGGCTCACATTTAATACCCCCTATACCGAGATTTTGGGATAACCTACTCTTATAGATGGTACACAAGGCTCTATTTTAAACATACTTTTATCATATTTGCTTGTCAATAAGCTATAGTAATATCACCTATTTTTATCCGCATATATGGCCATGGCTTCACACATAAATTTTGCCAAGCCCTCGCCGAATTGATCTATATTCTTGGTGAAACGTTCATCCTCTACATACATTTGCCCCAACCCTTTAAATGCATCCAGGGAATAATGATGACCGAAATTTTGGTTTAAAAAGTCGTACCATTCTTTTA
>JAAYRX010000164.1 GCA_012518535.1 Clostridiales bacterium
CAGGTTGTGTATAAATTTATTTATACCCCATTTTGCATTCCCAATACTGCTATAAGCTAAAACAATTGCATTACAGTCATCTTGTATTTTTACAGCGCTATGGATTAAGTTTAATCCGTTTAGTCGTTGTATAAGTGGGGTTAACTCGCCTCTTGTAAGGCTGATCATGATGCTCTCCGCTAACTGTCCGTATAATTGATCTTTATCTGTCGTTGTTTGGGATGAAGCAATGATAGTATCATCCAATTCATATTCTTCTCTAAACAGACTGGCATCAAATACGATACTGGGCCCAATTGATGCACCTGCTACTTTTAGTAGATCGGTTATTTCTGTATAATCATCCTCACAACCCATTTCTATTAGGGTTATCTTTGATCCATTTAGCTTGTTCCTTATAATAGAATTTAATAATGATTCATATAATGCAGCATTATCCTTCTCCAATCTTTCAAGGGTTCTCATTGAATCCTTGAGTTGTTGATTCTCATTTCGCATACTTATGAATTCATCTTCCAGTCGCTGCGAAATTATATCATATTGTTTTTCTAATACATTTTTATTCTGTAATGATATTCCTATAACCATACCCAGTCCTAAGGAAAGGAACATACAAATAAGTAAAATGAGATAATATCTAATGTTTACCATTAAGGACACCCTCTACTATGTCATTCATATTATAGGCCTAAAAGAATTCTTAAGCGCAGAGAAATCAGCTTATATATTTCCTTGAGTAAAGGGGAAGTTTTAGCTACTACTGTTAAGGGAAAAAGAGCAGCAGTAAATACCGCAGCAATATACCCTGGTTTTATACGATTCTTGTAGAGTTCACTAACACCTTTTGCATCTACGACTTTATGGCCAATCTTCATCTGAATAAGCATTGTGCTGGCCATTCCTGGTCTGCCCTTTTCAAGAAAATCTATCATATTGGTATGACTTCCCACTGTGACTATGAGTTCGGCTTTCTGTTCATAAGCTAATACCAGAGCGGCATCCTCACTGGTACCGATAAAGGGAAATTTGACTGCTTTCAGCCCCAGTTCTTCTATTCTCTTCATGCCCGGGCAATTCCCATTGGGGTAGGCATGAACAATTATTTCTTTGCAGCTCTTTAGGCTTATATCATTAACGCTATCCATATCTCCTATTATTATGTCCGGTCGATAACCAAGTTCTAATAAAGCGTTTGCTCCACCATCGACACCTATCATTATGGGATGAACCTCATCAATATAAGTACGGATCGCCCTTAGATCTTCCCGATATCCCTCGCCCCTTATCACCACAAGGACATGGCGACCTCTCATACTAATAGATGATCTTGGTAACGTCACTGGACTGATAATGAGTTCCTTCTCCCTTTTGGCATAATCTAAAGTGTTCTCTATAAAACCGTCCAATATATTCCAAAGATTTGATGCGGCTTTTTCCATCCTAGATTCTATGTCATCTTTAGTTAAATATGTGATTTTACATAAAGATTTACCGTTAACAAACAAGTGCTTATCATCGAGTTCCAAGATATCATAATTGGAAATTTTATCAAATATATCCTTACCTACATTGTCTATTATAGGTATACCTGCATTGGATAATATTCCTGGACCTCTATTGGGATATTTGCTGCTAATGGATGTAGTCGCATTTATGACTGCTTTAATTTTTTTTTCAACCAATTGCCTTGCCGCAACCCCATCAATATCCTTGTGATTAACAACAGCAATATCATGGGGAGTTAAATCGGTGATGAGGGCTTTGGTTTTGATATTCTTTTTGGCCGTTCCTCTTATCAGCATCCCTACACCTCTTCAATATCTCCTATTATCTATCATTTACAAATAAATTCTAAATATGCATAAAAAGATCAGTCCCTCAATTCGGGACTGATCCTTGCTAATTATTCTTCATATTCTATAGCTATTCAGCTAAATATTTAGATTGCATTCTCAATTTATCTGCAACCATTGCAATAAATTCGCCATTTGTTGGTTTTCCCTTTTCATCGTGGATTGTGTATCCAAAATATTTATTGATAGTTTCGATACGACCACGACTCCAGGCAACTTCTATAGCATGTCGAATTGCCCTTTCTACTCTACTGGGTGTAGTGCTGAATTTTTCAGCTATTCCCGGGTATAATTCTTTGGTTATTCCGCTCAAAAGATCCACATTATTGACAACCATCATTATTGCCTCTCTTAAATACTGGTATCCTTTAATGTGAGCGGGCACCCCTATCCCATGGATAATATTGGCGATCTCTGCTTCAAGAGAAACATTCCTATTTACTGCTGAAGGTTTTGAATATGAAAGTTTGCTATTGTTAACTACCATACTGGAAGCTCTGCTAGTATAGCTGCTATCCGTATCATTGGTTAACTCCCTTATCCGCCTTATAAGTAACCCTAGATCAAAAGGTTTAACAATATAATAATCTGCCCCTAGCATAATAGCCCGTTGGGTAACCTTGTCCTGACCTACAGCGGAAAGTACAATTATTTTTGGATAGATCTCCAGGTTTTCCTCGTTTAACCTCTCTAAAACACCTAGTCCGTCCAGATGCGGCATTATTATATCCAATACTACTACGTCCGGCTCCAGCTCTAATATCATATCAATGGCTTCTATGCCATCATGAGCTACACCTACTACCTCTATATCGTCCTGTTTACGTAGAAATTCATTGATAATTGCACAAAAATCCTTATTATCGTCGGCGACCAACACTGAGATCTTTTCAGACATATGGCAATCCCCCCAAATATTAGTTATACCCCTTTATATACTCTAAAATAGAATTATTTGACTATATACACCAAGATGTCATCCTATTTTCTTTAATAAACATATTCGACAATCAATTGGATTTTCCTTCCTATTATTGATAAATAATTTTATTTCTCCAATACTCATGGTACTACCTGTCCTTCCGAATTAATCGTAGTCGATTATTTTATTGGATTCCTCCATCATCCATTCGATAAAGATCCCATATCCCTTTTTAGGATCATTAACAAAAACATGTGTAATGGCTCCTACTATCTTGCCATCCTGAATAATTGGGCTACCACTCATCCCCTGGACTATTCCGCCTGTTCGCTCCAATAATACCGGATCCACTATTTCAATTACCATTCCTTTGGCACTGGCTTGGTTTTGGTTATTAATTTTTATAATCTGAACATCGAACTCCTTGATTCCTTCTTCATCGATGGTGGATAAAATTTTTGCTGGTCCCAATCTGACATTGTCCTTATAGCAAATTGGGATGGGTTTACCTAAAGCGTCAGGGTTAAATTTCTTGTCCATCCTGCCATATATACCATAGGGAGTATTTTTTATTATTTGACCAATCACCTTGCGTTTACCGGAAAAGGCAGCTTTTAATTCACCAGGGTTTCCCCTCTTTCCTTGTTTTATATCTATTATCCTTGATTGTACTATTTCTCCATTTTTTATTGATAACAAGATCCCGGTATCGACATCTGTAATAGCATGGCCCAGAGCGCCGAAATAATTTTTTTCGGGGTCATAGAATGTCAGCGTCCCCACACCTGCTGTGCTGTCCCTTACCCACATTCCAAGTCTGTATTTTCCATCATGATAATCCTCAATTGGCGTGATGTTAGTAAGAAACAATTGGTTACCCCTCAGAATTTCTAATTCCAGCCCTTGATGTGGTGCAATATTAACTAATTCGGACAGATGCTCTGCGTTTCTTATTGATATCCCATTTACTTTCTCTATAACATCACCCGGTCGGAGCCCTGCATCCAAGGCTGGATTATGGGCTACTCCATGCTTGTCATAGACCTCCGATATACCCACAAGTAGGGCTCCTTTTGTATATAGTGAGACTCCAATAGAGTTGCCCCCGGGGTATAAAAGCCTTGGCGGAGTCACTTTAACAAGCATTTGCTTAATAGGTATAAGTCCAAAAAGTTTAAAATCCAAGGAGACATCTCCTGGGTTAACCGTCTGAATTGATAAGGGTTTACCCATCTCATAAACATAGTGATCCTTCAAAGAACTTCCGTTGAATTTTATAACATCAACATTATTTCCTTCTATCTTTACCGGTAAGGGTAACCTGAAATTTAGTGTTTTCGTATCACCCTCAAATAATTGGATTCTATTGGGAATGCTTCTGATACCCTGTACATAAGGTGAGTAATTTAATAGCAAAAAAAATAAGGCTAAGATTATTCCTAATACTTTCTTAAAAGATAATTTCCCCATTTTTCAATATTCTCCTGTCACAACTTTTATGTTCTCTATACATAAGGTAACCTCATAAAAGTGATTTATACGAGTTAAGAATGCGTAAAATTAGGGAAATAAAGAAAGAGCTATTGCTCTTTCCACTATCTTGAATTTTATTATGGTATCTGACTAATAACATGTATCCGGATTGGCTTTCAGGCTTCGTTTGCACATCGAACGGATATCATACTGACTTATTTTTGTGTTCCCAGGCAGTTTGAATTAACTCCAACGCATGTTCCATGCTGGTCCTTGTTAGTTCTTTTCCTCCTGACATTTTTGCGATCTCCTCTTGACGCCCGGCTTCATCCAACCTCCTCACAGTTGTTCTGGTATGACCGGCCACAACCTCTTTTTGAACCTTATAGTGAACATCTGCCATAGCTGCAATCTGTGGAAGGTGAGTTACACAGATTACTTGACGTGTACGAGAGATTCTTCCCATCTTTTCACCAATCACATGGGCGATACGTCCGCTTATGCCTACATCTATTTCGTCAAAGATTAAGGTCGGAATATCATCTACCTGAGCTAATATGGTCTTGAAAGCTAACATTATTCGGGACATCTCACCGCCGGAAACTATTTTTGATAACGGTTTCACAGGTTCGCCAGGATTCGTGGATATTAAAAATTCTATTCTGTCGTATCCACTGGGGGTTATTCTATCAACCAGATTAATAGTATCCCCTTCATTTACAATTGAGTCCATATTAACATGAAAATTGGATTTTTCCATACCAAGCTCACTGAGTTGAGTGAGCAGTTGTTTTTCAAAGAATTCAGCAGTTGCTTTTCGCCTTTTTGAGAGTAAGTTAGACGCTTCTATAAGTATTCCAAGGATTTTCTCCTCTTCCTTCCTTAATTCCTCCAACTGTTCTTGACTGTTCTCTAACTCCTCCAATTCCTTTTTAATGCCATTAAGGTAACCTAATACTTCAGGGATATCTGCTCCATATTTTCTCTTTAATGTCCGAATTATCTCAAGGCGCTTTTCGATCACATCCAATCTAAGGGGGTTGTATTCAAATCCTTCCTTATAATTTCTTATTTCCAATACTATATCCTCTATTAGGTAAGACAAAGATTCAATCTTCTCATTTATTCCATCCAACTTTGGTTCAATGCCAGCGATCTGATTTAATCCTGATAAGGCTTCCCCAATGAGATCTGTAACCGAAGGATGTATATTAGATCCGGTATAGAAATTTTGATAAACCGAATTAATGATATGTATAATTTTCTCCGAGTTGACTAATACAGCTCTTTCATGATTCAATTCTTCTTCTTCACCATCTCTCAGATTTGCACTTTCAATCTCGTTAATTTGGTAAATTAGAAGGTCTTTACGTCGTTCCCCATCAGTACCAATGCCGGAAAGTCTCTTTATTCGTCTTTGTATCTCCTTCCAAGAGTTATATATAGTCTCAACTTCTCCCCTAGCCTTAAGAGTATCATCTCCACCCAACATATCCAACAATTCCTGATGCTGTTCGACGTTTAGAAGGGATTGATGCTGGTGCTGGCCATGGATATCAATTAGATATTTACCCACTTTTCTTAAAGTAGACAGAGTGACGATCCTGCCGTTAATTCTACATATGTTCCTTCCATTAGAAGTTAGTTCTCTCATTAACAATAGGGTACCATCGGATTCCATTTCTATTCCAAGCTTGCATAAAATGTCGCCTATACCGGTTTGATTCCCTATATCGAATATAGCCTCCACCAAAGCGTACTTCTTTCCAGTTTGGATTAGGTCCCTATCGGCCCTTTCACCTAATATCAGATTAACCGCATCAATAATAATGGATTTACCCGCTCCGGTTTCACCAGTCATAATGTTAAATCCTTTATCAAAATCCAAATTGATCTCATCTATTAGAGCAATATTCTTAACCGACAAATGCATAAGCATTCAACAGTCCCCCTTGTATAAAGTACACGGTCTGTTTCCATTTCAGGCTCTAACGTCCAATTTGTTGAAACCGGTTAATTATGTCATTAACTGGCTGACTTTCACGTACTACTACCAAAATAGTATCATCACCAGCAATACAACCTACAATCTCTTGCCAGCCTAAAGAATCTATAGCAGATGCAGCTGCTTGAGCACTTCCGGCAATAGTCTTTATCACAATTAAATTGTTTGATGAATCAATGGAAATAACGGATTCTGCAAATACTCTGATTAATTTTTGAGAAATCCCGGTCTCGGCATTATCTATAAGGGCATATTTAGAAACTCCAGAGGACGCCATTACTTTTACAAGCCTAAGTTCTTTTATATCTCTCGAAACCGTGGCTTGAGTAACAACAATACCTCTTTTACGCAGTTCCTCTGCCAACTCCTCTTGTGTTTCAATATCCATATTTTCGATGATCTCTAAAATCTTAGAATGGCGAATGTTTTTCATCTTGGATCATACCTCCATAATCCTTTTATTTACTTTTTCATTCATCATATTTTAATTTTTTCATGGATCAAGTCGAAAAAATTCTGGTCTTTTGTCCGTAATAGTTTAACATAAGTATCTGCCTTTTTTACTAAGATTCTGTCACCGCCGATCAACGTAGCTACAGCCTGCCCATCAGCGGTTAAAGTAATATCTCGATCAGGACACATTATTTCTATCTCGATTATGTCGTCACAACTGATGATAATAGAACGGGCATTCAATGAATGCGGACAAATTGGTGTAAGAAGAAGGCATTCCAGACTCGGGTCAACAATGGGACCACCTGCTGAGAGGGAATAGGCTGTTGAACCGGTAGGACTGGATACCAGCAAACCATCCCCTGAATAGCTGTTAATTTCATGGTTGTTTACACTAGCTTTTAGCTGGATTATTCTAGAAACCAGCGCCTTCATTATTCCTATATCGTTGAACGCAAGAAAAGGGGAGCATGATTCCTCCTCCCTAACAATGGTACCCTCGAGCATCATTCTCCTTTCTATATAGTATTCACCATCTCTTAATGCTCTCAAGGCATCATAAGCCTGTGAAAAATCCCCATCTGTTAAAAAACCAAGGTTCCCCGTGTTAATCCCCATTACTGGCTTATCCCATAGAGCAGCTTGACGGGCTGCCTGGAGCAATGTGCCATCACCTCCCAGAGATACAATAATATCCGAAAGGGCATATAGTTTGTTTCCAGGAGTGGATTCGCCTGCTTCAATGACATCATAAACTTCCGGTGTTACCTGAACCCTCAAATCTAAACTGCGAGCGATTTCAACAATCCTACGGGTCTTTGTCCCACAAGGATCCTTCGTTAAATTAGCTATAAGTCCTATAAATTTCAATAAGCCTCCCCCTTTTCTTATAGGTTTACCCAAATAAAGTTGCCAGGTGGCGCTTCATATATTAATTATAAGTATAATGACCTACTCATAATTCAGAATGAGCTGTTTTTACCGTGTCATCTATGAGGCGTTCATATTCAATGTTATTGTTGTATGGATTTACAACATCTCCTTGTCCTTTATACAAGTGTACTAAAAATTCAATGTTGCCCTTGGGTCCCTTAATAGGCGAAAAAGTTAAACCTTTTAAAGTCAAGCCTAGTTGTATGCAGGTTAATAAAACTTTACTTAAGACTTCACTATGGATTTCAGGAGATCTAATAACACCGTTTTTACCAACCTTTTCTCTACCAGCTTCAAACTGGGGTTTTATAAGGGATACTATATGGCTGTCCGGTAGTAGAAGATCTTTTACCACAGGTAGCACAACCTCTAAGGAAATAAATGAGACATCTATTACCGCACCTTGGGGCTCCTCATCCAGGTCCTCCCTAGTTACATTGCGAATGTTAACTCTCTCCATGACAACAACCCTATGATCTTGTCTTAGTTTCCATGCCAATTGTCCATACCCAACATCAATGGAATATACCTTCTTTGCTCCATATTTTAGGAGACAGTCAGTAAATCCCCCTGTAGAAGCACCTACATCGATGTAGACCCTGTTTTTGACTGGTGGCCTAAAAATATCCAATGCTTTTTGAAGTTTAAGACCTCCCCTGCTAACGAAGGGTATGGGATCTTCCTCAATAATTATATCCGAATCGGGGGATACCAAGGTGCCTGGTTTATCCACCCTTTGACCATTGACACGAACAACCCCGGAAAGAATAATACGCTTTGCTCTTTCCCGGGATGCTGCTAAACCCTTATGAGCTAACAGTATGTCAAGCCTTTGTTTTGAGCCTGTGGTCATATGCACTCTCCTTAACACCGTATAAAAAATCCCTTATCCTATTGGCCACACTATCAGGATCAAGGTGTAACAAATTCATTAACTGATCTACCTTCCCTTGTGGTACGAAGGTATCCGGAATACCCAAGTTAATAATATTTATATTCAAACCCATATTAGCAACATAATTAACTACAGAGCTGCCAAATCCGCCTGTTATTACATTGTCCTCTAGGATAATCCAGTGGGTATGGCTCATGGAAATGGACTTCAGAGTATCCTTATCCAAGGGCTTTAAACACCTTGCATTAACAACTTGGGCTTTTATTCCTACCTCACCAAGGAGTTCAGCTGCCTCAACGGCAACCTGTAACATTTTACCAAAAGAAAATATGCAACAATCTTTCCCATACATCAATGTCTCCCATTGGTAGGGACTAAAGGGGGTATTCGTCTCAAAATAAGGTAAAATTGAAGAATTAACATAACCTTTGGGATACCTTATGGCTATCGGTCCTTTAGCATCCAGTGTGAAATCCATTATATCCCTCAGTTCATTGGTATCCTTAGGGGTAAATATATCTAAATTGGGAATATGATTTAAGTAGCTGATATCAAATATCCCCTGATGCGTTTCCCCATCCTCCCCTACCAGGCCGGCACGGTCAACGGCAAATCTCACGGGAAGATTTTGAATACAAACATCGTGGAGGATTTGGTCATAGGCACGCTGAAGAAAAGTCGAATATATGGCTACATAAGGCTTCAACCCACTATTGGCAAGCCCCGCTGCCATGGTTACAGCATGTTGCTCTGCTATTCCCACATCAAAAAACCGTTTAGGGTACCTATCTTGAAATTTCATTAAACCCGTTGAGTCCGGCATTGCAGCAGTGATGGCGACTACCTTATCATCTTTGCTCGCAAGTTCCACTAATTTATTACCGAATGCTCCTGAAAAAGTTTCAAAAGCTATCCCCTTGGTCCTTCCGGTTTCCATTGTAAAGGGAGGTACCCCATGAAAAAACTCGGGATCCTTCTCTGCATATTCATAGCCCTTACCCTTCTGAGTGATCACATGAATGAGTACAGGCCCCTCCATCCTTGAAGCTTGTCCCAATACATTCACCAGACTGTTGATATTATGCCCATCAATAGGTCCAAGATATTTAAAGCCCATTTCTTCAAATATCATACCGTGCACTAATAGAGATTTAAAACCCCTTTTACACAATTCAATTGATCTGGATATGGGCTTACCTATCCACGGTATCCTATCCAGCATCTTTTCAATACCCTTCTTAAACCAATTATATTTTGAACTTGACCTAACTTTGGATAAGTGACCAGCCAGCGCCCCGACATTTTGTGAAATCGACATCTCATTATCATTTAATATAACTATCAGGTTGGTCTTGGTATGACCTGCATCATTTAAAGCCTCAAAAGCCATTCCCCCGGTCAACGCTCCATCGCCAACAACAGCTACGACATGATGTTTATCACGACCCATTATATCTCTAGCTCTGGCTATCCCTAAGGCAGCTGATATAGCTGTACTGCTGTGTCCTGTACCGAAGATATCGTGTGCGCTTTCACCAGGTTTAGGAAAGCCACTGAGCCCCCCTAATTGTCTGAGAGAGCCGAACAGTTCCTTTCTTCCAGTTAATATCTTATGTACATATGACTGGTGTCCCACATCCCAAATAAGCTTGTCCTTGGGACTGTCGAAAACATAGTGAAGCGCTAAAGTTAACTCGACTACGCCTAAATTCGATGCCAGATGTCCACCAGTATTAGAAACACTATCCAATATAAAGGCCCGCATCTCTTTACATAATTGCTTCATTTCATCTAATGTCAGTGCTTTGAGATCCATAGGCCCATCTATCGAATCAAGTAATTTATATTTTGTCATTTCGTTTCTTTCCTTTTAGTTATCCCATTGTTTTTATTCTTGCTCGTGCTATTCTCTGAAAAAAATGATAACAGATAACCAACACTATATACGATTTGCTGTCCCCTATTAATGGCCAGGCTCTTACCCAAGGCCTTCCCTGCTACCGTTATGGCTGCAATTAAACTGCTTATTAATATGGTAAGTACGTCTAGACTGAATCCAACTCTAACCATTTTTAAGACCAACATACTTCCCGCTGCACCGCTAACTATTCCACAAATATCGCCTACAACATCGTTACAGAAATTTGATACTATATCGGCGTTTTTTATTAAGTTAAGGGCCTGTTTAGCACCCTTAATTTTTTTCGACGACATTGACAAAAAAGGTGTTTCAGGCGTTGATGCAACTGCGATTCCAACTATATCAAATATAACCCCTATCAATATTATAATAAATATAATAGATAAGGGTAACAGAAAATTGCCAGATGAAGAAAATGTCTTTTGAGACACGATGCTGAAAATTATGGAAATTATAAATGTTATAAAAAAAATCTTCAATACCCAATGACTTTTTGACTTATCGTTCCTCTTTTTATCCTTTTTGGTACTATTAGATTTTAGCAAACCAGAGCCTCGCATTTCTTACTCCTAAGGATCCCAATCTGGGAGCCCAAAATAGTAATCTGGTGGTGATGAATTGGATAAACTTTGCGGCTTTGGTCCAGTAGGTTTTCCCGAACCCGTACTTCTCGTCGCCGAAAAAGCGGTTTCCCTTTAAACGAATTCTTACCGTGTCGCCAGCGATAAAACTGGATCGCCATAACACCACACTGTAATCTCCAACACATCCCATAATGGGCAGTCTAGGAGCTTTCCTCAACAGTCCAAACCAATTTCTAGCCTCTTTTGCAGAATGGATTTCATAAGACAAAAATTTCAGTTCATGGGCCCTATGAACATCAATTCGATCCTTAATCCGCCCACTCCACTCAAGGCAGGCTACTCTGCACACAGCTTTTAATCACCGCAATACAGGTTTAATCCCAAGTAGTAGCAGAATTTAACCACCGGCTTGGGTCTCCACGAAAGCTGGGTCAACGCCCGCATGCCCTTGCGGATCGCCCTTCTTTCTTAACTCCCAGCACCAGCCCCCAACTGGGCGTTAGATGCCAGCACCAGGAACTTCATCG
>JAAYRX010000165.1 GCA_012518535.1 Clostridiales bacterium
AAAATGGAC
This sequence comes from Clostridiales bacterium, assembly GCA_012518535.1. Classification (GTDB taxonomy): domain Bacteria; phylum Bacillota; class Clostridia; order Caldicoprobacterales; family UBA3941; genus UBA3941. The sequence continues at coordinate 10 of JAAYRX010000165.1, forward strand.
GCATATTCAGCGTTAACGAAAACAAAGAATTGATGGCGGAAACCACCTTTGTTTACAAGGAAAACGGTGAGGTTGATATTGATCATACATATGTAAATCCTCAGTTAAGAGGAAAGGGCCTGGCAGGGAAGATGATGGAGGTCGTTGCTGGGTATTTAAGGGAGAACTCACTTAAGGCTACGGCTACGTGTTCATATGCAAATGCTTGGCTAAAAAAGCACAGGGAGGCCTATTCAGATATAATATCCGATGATTTGGATAATCAGGCGGTTGCTTGTAAGATAGATGGGAAACGCTGACAAAGGGTAGAAATGTTAAAAATAGTTGTTTGGATATTCGGATATGGAGATAAATACCACAGGTAAAAGCAAAAAACCAGTCAACCACTATAACCAAACAGCAAAAAAGCCACCTGGAAAAACATCCTGGTAGCTTTTTCATTGTACGTATTGTAATATGTCTTACTTAACCAACTTGGGTGGTAAGGAAAATTGGGAGGGACATATGCTCAATTTGATCTTTCAACTCTTCAATTTCATCCAAATGACTATCCTCGTCATTAAGTATCTGTATTAGGATATCCCTAGTAGCATGATCCTCTAATTCGCCGGCCAGGGTAATAGCCTTATTGTAAGCATCAATAGCTGCCTGCTCTGCTGCAAGATCAAATTCTACCTGTTCAGGGACTTCCTTGCCGATATTGATGTTGCTCAGGCTGGTTACAACAGGTTTACCTCCTAGGAACAAAATCCTACCGATCAATTTTTCCGCATGTCTCATTTCAGTGATGGCTCGTTGTTCGAGTTTTGCATGAAGCTTTCCATATCCCCAATCTTCACACATCTCAGCATGTACAATATATTGGTTGATGGCTGCTAATTCGTCGGCTAGCAAAGAGTTTAAAGTTTCGATTAACCTGTTATTGCATTTCATAGATAGCATCCCCCTCTGATTTATATATCTGATTCATTTACTATATTATACCATTGTACCATTTGATAATCAACAAACTAATCGGTAGAGTGCGAAAAAAGCTATTATTGGTCGCAATTTCGATAGTATTGTAATATAAAGGACATAAATACCATGTTGTCTGGATAACGAATTTGGTAAAGAAAACCGGAGAAAAGAGACCATTAGATGGAGGAGTATGAAAACGTGTCCAATAAGACTTTGATTATGATAGAATATAGGGGTAACGACAGTTTAGGGAATTCATCTCTGGCCTTAAAGTCCCCTTAGCGTGACAATCAGGTATAGAGATGGTAGTCTTTTTATTATGAGTTATATAGTTTAAGCCATTTATTTAATAATAAGATATTTGTCATTTACAGAGAACCCTGCTGATGGTTGGGTGAGACAGCTGAAAAGGAGGACTTTTATCTATGAAAATGGAGAAGATAACAATCGTAGGAATGGGCGCCTTAGGGGTAATGTATGGCGACTTTTTAGTCAGAAAGCTGGGAAAAGAGCATGTGGAATTTGTAGCCAACAAAAAAAGGATTGATAAATACAATAAAGAAGGCGTATTTTGCAATGGACACAAGTGCGACTTTACAGTGGTTGACGAGGAGTTACAGGGAGAGCCTGCTGATTTACTGATCTTTGCGGTGAAAGCCACGGGATTGGAGGAAGCAATTAAGACCGTAAGAAACAAGGTATCGGAAAACACCATTATCATGTCCGTATTAAATGGGATATCAAGTGAGGATATAATAGGCAGGGTATATGGGATGGACAAGATAATTCATTGTATTGTCCAGGCCATGGATACAACAAAGATCGAAAATGAAGTTAGGTATTCGCAGTTTGGGCATTTCTGCCTGGGAATAGATGAAAAAAATGAAGATAAAAAAAGAAGGCTAAAGGCTGTGCTGGATTTATTCGATAAGGTTGATATGCCTTATATTCTGGAAGATAATATAAGGCGCAGAGTTTGGAGCAAATTTATGCTCAACGTTGGACTAAACCAGTCGGTTATGATACATGAAGGTACATATGCCACGGTTCAAAAATCCGGTAAAGCACGGGAGCTGATGAAAGATGCTATGAGTGAGGTAATGAGACTGGCTCAGATGGAGAACATCAACTTAACCCAAAAGGATTTCGATGCCTATATTGAGCTGGTGGATCAAATGAATCCAAATGGTATGCCATCAATGAGACAGGATGGGCTTCAAAAAAGAAAATCAGAGGTGGAACTCTTTGCAGGAACTGTGATCAAACTGGCAGACAAGCACAGGATAGATGTACCGGTTAACAGGAAAATCTATGAAACTGTCCTAAAAATGGAGGAGGAGTATTAGGTATACAGACCTTAAGCAAGCGGGCGGTAAGAACAATCAATCGCTCGCTTTAATTGCAACAATGCCTGCTCCAATACCTGGCGGGGGCAGGCAATGTTAAGCCTTTGAAACCCCTGACCTCCGGCGCCAAAAGCCCGGCCGGGGCTCAACCACAGCTTTGCCTTCTTTTCTATTAGCTCTTCCAAGTCATCATCCTTTAATTTAAGTGCCGAAAAATCCAACCATAGTAGATAGGTACCCTCAGGTTCCACCAGTTTAACCTGGGGGATTTGGCTTTCCAGGAAACCCTTTACAAAACTTATATTTTCCCATAGGTAGACTTTTAGCGCTTCCAGCCATTGGGCACCATGCTCATAGGCAGCTGTACAGGCCACTATTCCAAGGGTGTTTAAATGACTGTAACCGGTTTTCCTGATAGTTTTTATAAACTGTAGCCTAAGCTTGTCATTTGCTATAAAGATATTGGATACCTGTAGCCCCGGCATATTAAAGGTTTTGCTGGGCGAGGTACACAGCACGGTATTATTGAGATATTCCGGCCTTATGCCGGGGAATATGATGTGCTTGTTTTTTCCATATACAAAATCTGCGTGAATTTCGTCTGATACAACTATTACATTATGCTTCAGACAAATATCTCCAAGGCGGCGGAGTTCCTTCCTTGTCCAGACCCTGGCAACTGGATTATGGGGACTGCAGAGCAAAAAGAGCTTTACCTTTTCCCTTATAATTTTTTCCTCAAAGTCGTCAAAATCTATGTAGTATTTACCGTCCTTGTATATAAGGGGGTTATTCACCAGCCTTCTTTCATTGCTTAAGACCAATCCCGAGAAGGGGTAATACACCGGTTGCTGAATTATAACTCCATCCCCTTTAGCCGTAAATGCCCGTATGGCGGTGGCAAGGGCAAAAACAATACCGGGAGTTTTAACCAGCCATTCTTCCTTTACATCGTAACTAAACCTGTTTTTATACCAGTTACGCACGGCATCAAAATAATCAGCCCTGCTATCGGAGTAACCAAAGATCCCATGATCCACAGCTTCAGCCAAGGCTTCGGTTACGGCATCAGGAACTTTAAAATCCATATCAGCGACCCATAGGGGGATCAGGTCCTCTGCCTTTCCCCTTTCACTCATGAAATCGTATTTTATTGAATTGGTATTTCTTCTATCAATGTTCTCATCGAAATTAAAGCGCATCAGGATCTCCCCATTTCTAGGACATAATCGTATGCTCCAGTAGAATTTTAACCCCAATAGCTATCAATATAAGGCCGCCGGACAACTCTGCCCTGGACTTATATTTAGTACCGAAAACATTTCCTATCTTCACTCCGACCATGGACAAAACAAAAGTGACCAACCCAATAAAGGAGACGGCAGGCAGTATATTGACCTGCAGGAATGCAAAGGTTATGCCCACAGCCAAGGCGTCAATGCTGGTAGCAATGGATAGGATACACATATTGTTAAAATCCAGACACTGATCCCCATCCATTTTATTATCATTAGGGGCCTTGGACTCCTTTATCATATTAATACCGATAAATCCCAATAAGCCAAAGGCGATCCAATGATCAAAGGCCGCGATTGCGCTATGGAATTGTATCCCCAGGAAATATCCTATAAGAGGCATCAGGGCTTGAAAGCCTCCAAAATATAGCCCTACAATCCCCGCATTTTTTATATTTACCTTCTTTATGGGCAGCCCCTTACAAACAGCAACTGCAAATGCATCGGCAGATAAACCAATAGATATAAACAACAATTCAAAGAAAGTCAATTTAATTCTCCTTATGTATATCTGTTCCATCTTGTACAAGTATATATGCTTTTGGAGATACAGGTCAACCGCTTTGGGAAGAATCATCAGGTAAAACCTGCATAAACATCTATGCACCTTATACTGTTCGAATTATAAGGTGCACAGACTGCTATGTACGATTTTATAAAAATGTTTTATTAAAACGGGTTTATGTATAATTGGTAAAAGTATTATGATAAAAAATAAATGCGTACATAAATACTATTAAATGTGGGTCATAATCTTATTAAAATTTAATTCCTTTGTCTTGTTTGATATGGTAAACCAATCAATAATGGTTAGAATACCACAGAGACCTCCAGTTAATAGCTTTAAAATACCCATTCCGGTATCACCGATCATAAAGCGATCAATTCCAAGGGTACCAAGAAATATCGATACCAATAGAATAGTGGTAGGATCTTTTAGTTCAAGGGTTGAAATAAGGGAAAACTTTTCATCATCGATATCCCTTAACCTCTCCTTGAGATACATGATTTTTTCCGATGGAAAAAACTTTTGGTTAGTCATAATGAACATATCCAATTTTTGTGCATCCATGGGATCACCTCCATAAAATATATCTAATTCTACCATATTGAGGATTTAAACGTCAAGATTTAGCGAAATAACACGATATATGTATAAGGTTAAGGTTAGGACAGCTACTATGATGAGTATGCCGTCTATAATTTTTTTATGAGCAAATAGTTTCTTGTGCATGCCCAATAAGACGGCTATGATAACCAGAGAGGTCATGGGGTTATAGGAGAATGATCCCCTGATGTCCAATCGCAGCAATGAAAATAAAGACCGCGTCATTCCACAAGCAGGGCATGGTATTCCAAGTAAATATTTTATGGGACAATGAATACCCGTAACCTGGTAGAGAAGGATTACGGCTAGAATAATTGAGCCATAGAGTAAATGCTTTAACAATAATTTTATAATATATTTTTTTTCAGATAGCTTCCACATATGGATATTGTATACTAAAATCCTGATTATTTATAGCATATATTTATTGAAGATGATACTGGGCTATGACATAAACCGCACCTTATAGAATGCTACTATTTTTGTATAAATATAATCATAGATGAAAAAGACTGCTAAAAAGATCCCGAATACACCGTAGAGAGGAAGCTTTAAGCTTATGTTTATAATAAAAACCTGAGAATAAAGGATGTACAGGATACCCTCGCAGGATAAGAAAAAGAGACCCTTTAGGATTAGCTCCAAAGGCATGAGATTAATGGACTCGATATAGCATTTTATAATCCCGTATATCCCGAAGAATACCAGGTATGGCAAAAGGGAGATCTTGTTAGGGATGATAAACATGGATAGTGCCGATGTGGCTATGTAAAAGCTCCAGCCGTACTTTGTACCGGATTCCAATATTATAAAGGATACAAATATAGAGGCCAATGAATAGAAAAATAACCTATTGGCGGGAAGATAAACGGCCAAGTAGAGGCAAATAAGGCATATAGCAGCTAAAATGCCCCCAAGGGCGACCATTTTGGATTTCCTTTTCAAAAACTCTCCTCCTAACAACAAGCGATAAGATCGCTGCCCAAGCATTCACAGCAGCAATCAGCAGCATAAAGGCAGGTACAGATCCTGCAGATATCGTCAGCGTTACTGGACGGATTATTGGTTCTATAGACTTGGCCGGCTCTTGTATTCTGGTTCATCAGGTTTCTCAAGGTTTGCTGGTATTCCATATTGCCGGGTTCCATATGTGCCGCAGTCCTGATGTTCTCATATCCCTGGTGGTAGTTGCCTTTTGCCAGATCCACATGCCCCTTAAGAAAATACCATTCAGCAGATCTGGTGCTTACACTACTTAATATTCTTTCGGCTTCATAGATATTACCGGAGAGTATATACTGCCTGACCTGAGCAAAATAAGGGTTATAATCCCGGTTGGCGCCTCCCCCTCCCTGAGTCCTGCTTTCCTGTCTGTAGTTCCCTTTATTCCGCATAAGGTAATCATAGGCTTCATTAATCTCTTTTAGTTTTTCTTCCGCCAAAGACGAAAGGGGGTTGTCTTTATATTGATCCGGATGATATTTTCTTACCAATTCCTTATATGCCTTTTTTATTTCAGCTTCACTAGCCCCGGGTCGTACGCCCAGAACCTCGTATGGATCTCTCATGGATTCAACTCCTTGTCTAGAATCTCATCGGTTTTCTTATACATGCCGCCATATATTATGTTATCCAAGACTTCTTTATTGCTCTTTATATCAAGGGATTCGTAGGCCACACAAGCCATCTTAAGGGAATACTTCAGAACAAATCCTACATCTTCCCTGATATATTTCCTTAGGCGATAGGGATCTTTATTACCCTTATAGAACTGTTCTACTATCGGGTTGTAGTCTCCACTTTTAATATCATCAGCTATATCGTCGAGGGCATCTATGGTATAAAGCCATTTACCGATGTTGTATCCAAAATCCTCCAGGGTTTTCAGGACTTTTGTATCATGGGAAATGCCGCTAACGGAAAAGGTCCTGGCCAAAAGACTCGCAAAGGGCTGAGCAGCAGCATCTATGGAGTCACATTTACTCTTTTCAAGTCCTGCCAGCTCCGATAGATAAAGTCCCGCATGGTTATCCAGTGCAGGGGCCTTTTTCCGGGCCTTTTTATAGGGGTAATACAATAACCAGATTAAGGGTAGGCGCTTAAAACCCTTGCTGTCCTTGATATCATCCTTGACCTTATAGTATGAAAAGATAATATTGGCGGATGCCGCATATTCTAAGATTGGGTTGTCCAATATAACAGGTATCTTTCTGAATGGCTTGGTAATACATCCAGCAGGCCCTATATCTTGGCGGTTAGAGTGGATTGATGACAAAAACAGCCCCAAAAAAGTACAATCATAGCTCAAGGCAAAGCGGGGGAACTGTCCATAATGGGTGGATATGGACTGACAAAGACCGCAATAATAAGCTCTAAACAATTCGTATTCTTTTATTTTCAGCTCCGGCTTATCCGGCATTATATATCCAAACATACCTAAGATTAAATTCTACCGCTACCATATTTGTGATACTCCAAGCAACTGCCAATGCAACTGCAGCACATGATTTTAACGGTGTGATTGCTTATATTAATGCCCTCTTTTATTTTCATGATAATATGATATCAGAAATATATATTCAATACAATATGAATAGGGAGCAACACAGATATATCCGTAGGAGAACACATGAATGAAATTGAGTGTTGTTATGAATATGCTGGAATTGTTTTAATAGATGGCGTATACAGCATGCATCCTACCTTGATAGATTATTATGATCTTAAGATCTTTCTTCTCATAGATCATGAGTGACAAAGTCGTAGGATTCTTGAACGAAATGGACCTTTAATGGACAAGAGGTTCGTCGCCTATTTATCAACAATTCTCTTCACCTGTTCTATAGCCAGATCAACATATTCCTTGTAGGAGAGTTCCTGGACACCTACCACGACATTATTGCATTTATTTATGGGGATCAATACCTTGTGTGCACTGCTCTGGCCAACCGCCAGCGCCATGGACGGGGTTACCTCCCCAAGGAGCGCATTGGCTATTACAATGCCCAAAGGTCCTATGATGATATCAGCATCAGCACAATTGAATACAACTGGATTCTCACCTGTCGCACCGAAATCTGCACCAGCTTTTAGCATGGCAGCAGTGGCTATACTGTTGGTGCCAATGGCTATAAGCTCATAATTGGGCAAGACCCCCTTGAGTTGCTCGACTACCATCTTACCCATCCTACCACCTTGCCCGTCAATAACAACAATCTTCAATATGCTACCTCCCCTAAAACCGTAAAACCCCTATTGGGAAACATACGATTATACTTAAGACCTATCATAGCACGAATTTTATAAGGAAATCAAGCAAAAACAAGGGGCCTAAAAGGGCCCCTTGTCTTATATAAGGATGTGCTACATCCTGGGTGGTATACAAATAGGCTGGCCTATGGTTAAACGAGCGGGATCCTGAATCTGAGGATTGGCAGCGATAAGCCTATCAAGGGGAATGCCGAATCGCAGGCCTATCAAACAGAGGGAATCCCCTGGTTGTACCCTGTAGATAGTGCCGCCGGGGCAGGGTACCGGTCCGGGTATTCCGGGCGGTAGGCAGATAACCTGGCCAATCATCAGCCTGTTGGGATCTACCCCGGGGTTTGCGGCCATCAAGGCCTCTACAGTGGTGTTGAACCTGATAGCAATGCTATAGAAGGTGTCTCCGGGCCTTATTTGATACGTGCCTCCAGGGCAGGGTGGGGCAGGAGTAACTGGGATACAGATAACCTGGCCAATCATCAGCCTATTGGGGTCTACTCCGGGATTGGCAGCTATCAGGGCTTCAACAGTAGTGTTAAACCGCCTTGCCAGGCTGAAGTAGGTATCACCTGCCAATATCTGATAAAGAAACCCTCCGGGGCACTGCCCGGGTTGAGACGCTGTAGGAATACATATTATTCTGCCTACTTGGAGGTTCATGGGATCCAGGCCGGGATTTGCCATCATGATAGCATCGACGGAGGTATTAAACCGCCTTGCTAAAGAAAACAGCGTGTCACCCGCTCTGATGGTGTAGAGAGTCCCGCCGGGGCATGGTGGTACTTGGGCTCTATATTCTCGTTGCATATTTGAATCAATGCTCACGCATCATCATCCTTTCTAATATCGATATACTATATATTATTAAAAAGGAATTTCTTTGTTACAGTTATGGCACCTTTTTGACATCTGCAAATAAGATGTATTAGACCTATACTCTATGTGAAAGGGGGAATCTCTTTGTTGTCAAGGGATGAGTTTATAAGAATTTCTTTGGAGACCAACCTTTTTTTTCAGAGGATCATGAAAGAGCACATGTTTTTCATTGAAACCAGCTTACAGCCGGTAGAAGCCGCCAACATAGCAGAAGCTGACGTTTTAAAGCGGAGCTTTGAACAATTGATGGCTGAAACGATCCCTTATGCCAACGGGGTTGTCTCAAAGGGAACTGTTGAATCCAATGAGTTTGTGACTCCCTATACCCTAAGGGCTGAAAATGTGACATCTAAACTCACGGGGGCCAGTATCAATACGAGTATCACCAAGGCAGAGGAGCAATTGGTGGGCAATGGGAATATAAGCAATCCGGCATGGTTGAAAAAGGCGGTTAAAGATATAAATGCCAGATCACTAAATATGCTTGGAGAAGTGATAGAGTTTAAAAAGAAATTAATCACCCTATCATTAGAATGCAAAATATTTATTACCGCTTATGATGAATTGTTGGAACACATTACCCGAGAGGCCTTGTATTACCGGGATATACTAAGATCTCTCCAGAGGGGCGAGCGTCCAAAGAGAACCCTATGTGATGAGCTCAACTTCTGGAACAATATCATGGGAGAACACGCTCAGTTTATTGATGGGTTGCTAGACCCAACAGAAAGGGAATTGAAGGAAACCGCCGAAGCCTTTAATATAAGATTTGAAGCCCTGGTTAAGGAGTGTATTGAGACCCCGGATAAGCTAATAATCGAAAAGAGCAAGGAGGCCACAGGGGAGATTATGGGCTATAAAAAGTCAGCAACAGAAGGATTGTTGGGTTGTACGATTAAATCCATTATCCCACCCCTGCTGGGGGATCATGTGCTCCGGGAAGCCAACCATTACTTAAGAATCCTTAAGATGTTACCTAGATAAAGAGGGGGCAGGTCGTCTGTCCCCTCATTTTTTTTGGACAAGTTGGCAACAATAAGTGGTGACAATTAAGACATAAGGGGCAAAGAAAGGTGTTGAGATTTTTAAGCAAGAGATTATACAGGAAAGAAAACCGGCAACAGACAAATTCAGGCCGGAGGCATGGTCAGGATCAGGTGAAGTCTGGGAGTAATAGCAATCCAAAAAGCGGACAGGACCCGATAATATACGATCAAAAATTTAAAAACATAAGACTCTCCAAAAATATTCAGGACAACATTGCTAATATAAAGGATTCTATGAACAATAACTTTGATATTAAGGTGAAGGAGTTTAAGCTTGGTAGTTGGGATATTTATGGGGTTGTAATATATGTTGAAAGTTTGGCCAATGAGGATCTCATCCTTAAGCACGTTGTAAGCCCCTTGATGTTATGTTCATCACCGGAAGCGGAAAGGGGGGATGTCATACTCTTTAATGACATCAAGGATTCCATGGTAGTTGCAGACTATGTAAAGGAAGTGGAAACCTTGGATGAGATCCTCTTTGCCATAATGTCAGGAGATACCTTCCTGTGTATTCAGGGCTATCAAAAGGGCTTCATCATAAGCTCCAAGCAATATGTTGGAAGGCAGATCGGAGAGCCCATTTTGGAGCCCTCGGTGAGAGGCTCCCAGGAGGCTTTTTCTGAAATACTAAAGAATAATATAGGGCTAATCCGAAAAAGAATACGAGACCCCAATTTAGCCATTGAAACCCATAGAATAGGGCGCAGAAGCGAGATGGAGGTTTTGATAGTATACCTAAGGGATGTTACCAATCAGGACGTAGTAAATGAAGCAACTAGAAGGATTACAGCTTTGGATGTGGACAGCATCTTATGTGCAGCTGAACTTGGACTATATATAACAGATGATCCAAATTCCATCTTTCCTCTGTACCAGATTACCGAAAGGCCGGATAGGGCAGTTAGGGGTATTATGGAGGGGAGGGTGGCAATACTCATGGAAGGCGGAACCGATGCTTTATTAGTGCCGGTTACAATGCCCATACTCCTTCAGAGTGCTGACGATTACTATGAGAACTGGTTTGTGGCATCGGTTTTGCGGCTTATCAGGTATGGAGGTATGCTTGTCTCTGCGTTTCTTCCCGCAATATTCATAGCCTTAACTACCTTTCATCCCGGTATGCTACCTCTCAAACTGGTGCTAACCGTTACAGGAGCCAGGGGCGGGGTGCCCTTTCCCGGAATACTGGAGGCCATACTACTACTGGGCTTCCTGGAGTTACTACAAGAGGCCAGTATAAGGCTGTCCCGGGTAATAGGCCAGACCGTATCCATCGTCGGGGGCTTAGTAATTGGCCAGGCAGCTGTTCAGGCAGGGCTGGTCGGACCCATCATGATTATTATAATAGGTCTTACGGCCATAGGTGCTTTTGCATTTACGGATTACAGTCTGGGATTAGCAACAAGAATATTGCGGATTCCATTTATGATACTGTCAGCAAGCCTGGGTATCTTTGGGCTATCAATGGGGATGCTTCTATTGCTGATCTATGTAGCCAGCCTGGAGAGCTTTGGTGTACGTTATATAAGGCCTTTGTCTCCATACAGGATCAAGGATATTAAAGAAACTGTCATAAAGGGTAAGGATCTGGCCAGGAAGGAAAGACCCACCTTTCTGTACACTGCCAACGGAAATAGACAATCTCCCAAGGGAAAGAAGGGAGAGTCATAAGAATGAAGATGAAATACTTGACACCATCCCAAATATTGGTTTTGGTTGTGTCTGGGGTCCTGGGAATCGATATAATTATGGTTCAACATAATATAGTATCAATAGCAAAACAGGATGCATGGATTTCCCTGGCTCTAAGTGGTTTGCTGGTATTTATAGCAGCCATACCCATAATTTATCTCATGCTGGCCTATCCCCGGAAGGATGCCCCCCAGATCATCCTGGCAGTTGCAGGAAAATGGTTGGGGAGGGCAATCCTTATACCACTGATGGTGTTCTTTATTGTCTATGCTGGATTATCCGCCAGAATCTTTGCTCAGGTCATTAGGGTGTTTTTACTTGAAAGTACTCCTATGGTGGTTACCGTTTTGTTTATGGTGATCGTAGTTATATACCTGTTAAGTAAGGGGGTATATACCATAGGGGCAGTCCTGGATATTCTCTTTCCGCTATACATAATTACCCTGATGTTTCTTATAATAATTTCTGCGTCCCAGATTGATCCAAGCAATATACGGCCTATTCTGTTCAGAAATACATCAAATACAGTTAAGGCCATAATACCTGGATTCAACCATTTTACCGGATATGCCATGGTCGCATATTTTATGTGTTATACCCAGGAAAAAAAGCCGGCTATAAAAGCGTATATCCTGGGGCTGGGAATCCCCATATTTTTCTATGTCGCATTGACTATAATATGCATAATGGTATTTGATGTAGGATCACTGGGAGTGACGTTTTATCCAACTCTGGGACTTGCAAAGTCCGTGGGATTTCAGAGCGGTATACTAGACCGGTTGGAATCTTTTATGGCTACATTTTTTATTTCCATGGTATTTGGATCCATGATCATATTTACCTATGGTTCTGTTAGAAACATTACAGAGTTTTTCTCCATCCCTCCCAAGGGGGAAAAATATGTGATATACGCCCATTTGATCATATTACCCATTGTGGCCTTTGCAATATCCAAAGATGGGGATGTCCTGGAGTTCTATCGAAATTCAAAATACATAGACACGTTCGTCTTCCTGATATTTGTACCATTAATGGCCCTATGGGTGGGTATAAGAAGGAGGAAAGGCAGACCAAAGTGAAGAGAGCTATTCATATAATGATCATAATGAGCTTACTATTATGCACAGGGTGTTGGGATAAAAAGGAAATTGAACAATGGGGCTATGTTCTTGGTATAGCGGTTGATCCCCCTACCTTAGGGAAAGGCACGGGCAGCAAGGAGGGAGAGGAGGGAGCAGCACCAGCAGGGTTTCGGCAGATGGATATATCCGCTGATAAACCCACCTATGATATGACTATACAGCTCCCAATAATAAAGGAGTCCCCATCCCTGGCAGCATCGGGCGGTGGAGGAGGGCCTGAAAGCGGCAGTCCGTCCAAGACTTGGCAGATAACCCAAACCGGGGATACCTTTCTCAGCATGGAAAGGGAGATAGAGTCCAGGACCAGCCTGACCCTATTCTATGGACACCTTCAGGTATTGGTTATATCCGACAGTGTGGCCAGGGATGGACTTGACAAAATAGCAGATTTTTTTCTAAGGCATAGGGAGATTCGGCCAAAGGTAGATATATATATTGCAGAAGGCTCTGCGAAAAAGATATTGGATGTAAGTCCAAAAATTGAGGATCATTCTGCGACTTATCTAAAACAACTCCTTATGAACTCGGATAGAAGCTCCAGGATAGTTCACAAGGCCGACTTAAGGGCAACTATGAATTTTATTCGTGCCGGGAATGACTTTGTTTTGCCCAAGGTGGAGGCTAATAAAGAGGAGATTAAGATAAAGGGCGGAGCGATATTTAAAAAGGCAAAGATGGTAGGCTGGGCTGACGAAATGGACATAGAATCCATTAACTTTATCCGGGACCTCTATCGTGGAGGTGTGATTGTAGGTGATAGACCCGGTGATGAACCGGGGCTTATCAGCATGGAGGTAACCAAGTCTAAAGGGAAGATAAAGCCCATAATTACAGGAGACCAGGTGAGTTTTGATATATTCATTAAAATCCAGGGAGAATATGATGGGCAGATTGGGTTTCTTAGCGATAAGCAGGCAGACAAGGCCTATATGGACAAGTGTGAGAAGGAATTCACCAAGGTGGTAAGGGAACAGTGCAATAGGACTATTAAGAAAATGCAAGAGGAATATAAGGCGGACGTCTTTCAACTCAATAAAATACTGCGTACTTCAAAACCTGCCTATTGGGAGGAGATAAAGGAAGATTGGGATGAAATCTACCCTGATGTTAAGATCAACCTGGATGTAGAAGTAAAGCTGAAACAGCTGGGCAATTTTAAATAGACTGCCGAATATATGCCTGGAAAATCAAGATAGACCATTACGAAGTTAATTTATGTTCTACAGACATTTATCCTTGTTATAATATAGATGAACCTATACTACACAGGACATTTATTGTAGGTTGATAATAATCGATAAAGAACGAAGATTGGGATATAACCATATACTATTATCAGGCTGTATTCCAAAGCATATCAAAAAGGGGAAGCGACTGGATATAAACGCCTATAATAAAGATAACCATAAAGGGGGGATATGGATGGCTGACAAAATTATATCCACAGAGGAACTTTTCAATATACTGGACAAATATACTTTCAGGCAACTTCACGTTCATCATACCTGGAAGCCTGCTCACAGTGACTTCAACGACAAAAACCACCTTCAATTACAGCAGGGAATGCGAAACTTTCATGTAAATACAAGAGGGTGGAAGGATATAGGGCATCATTTGGCCTTAATGCCGGACGGAAAGTGGGTGACCGGCAGGCCCTTCAATTTGACACCTGCCAGCATAAAGGGCTGGAATACTGAGGCTTTGGCCGTTGAGATGGTGGGGAATTTTGACAAGCCAGGTACGGGAGTTTTCAATTCTTCAGGCTATGACCAACTGGAGGGAAAGCAGAAGGAGAGCATATTAAGGCTAATAAACTATTATGGACGTCGTTTCGGCTATACGGGTATTAAATTCCACAGGGAAGGGCCGGGGGTTGTAAAAACCTGCCCGGGGACCTCCCTTGACAAGACCAGGATGATAGCAGAAGCAAAAAGCATGATTGCGTCGGGAGGGGAAGATGAAAGTATGACCTTAAGAAGGGGTGATAAGGGATCAGGGGTGGTTAAGCTGCAGCAGGATCTGATAGAACTCGGATATGGTCACTTAATGGAGCCCTATGGGGCGGATGGAAGCTTTGGCCCTGCTACTGAATCGGCTGTAAAGGCGTTTCAAAGGGACAACAAACTGATTGTGGATGGAATTGCGAGCCCTGCAACTCAGGAGAAGATAAAAGAACTCATAATGACTAAAGGGACGACACCCAATTATAAAGAGCTGTATGAAGAAGCAAAGGCAAAACTGGATGAGATAAAAAAGATACTGGAATAAAAATGGTCGCAGGACTGTCTAACAGACAGTTCTGCGGCTATTTTGATTTCTGAAATGGTTCATGCCAGGTACATAGATTGGGGGATAATACTATAACAATTGACTTGAAGATGATTAGGATGATTTTATAAACCGGCTTAGCTATAAAGTATATTGGAATCAATTAGCATTTTGGGTATAATGAAGAAAATAAGAAAAGGGCATGGGATTCATAGATGAAAGATAACAGAAGAGGAAACGGCAAATTCAGGCGCTTGTGTTTATTATTAGCTTTATCAATTGCGTTGATGTTGACAGGCTGCACAAAACAACATGAACTACCAGGGGATGACTTTCCGACTCCACAGGCTGATCATGTTGAAGACCAGGAGCCGGTCGAGGAAACAATAGAGGACAATAAAGCAGATATCGAATCTCTGGAAGAATCGGAAGAAATAGAAGAGGACTTGAATCCCTACGATTTTGTATTGACATTTGCGGGGGATATCAATTTTGATGAAAACTGGAGCACTATGGATTACTACAACAGGACCGAAAATGGCATATACGATTGTATTTCTCCTGAATTGATACGGATAATGCAGGATGCAGACATCATGTGTCTCAACAACGAATTTACATACAGCACCGGTGGCGCTCCTCTGGAAAACAAGGCCTACACGTTTAGGGCTCACCCGTCGAGGGTAAATATCCTAAAGGAGTTAGGGGTTGATATCGTAAGCCTTGCTAATAATCACTCATATGATTATGGTGCAGAATCCCTTATAGATACTATGGAAACATTGGATGAGGCCGGTATTTTTTATTTTGGAGCCGGCCATGACCTTGATGAGGCAATGGCTCCTGTATATTTTGAGGTGCAGGGCAAGACCATCGCCTATGTTGGAGCCTCAAGAGCTGAGAAGTACCGATTAACACCCCAGGCTACTGAGAATTCACCCGGTATATTGAGGTGTTACGATACGGATCTATTCGTTCAAGTTATAGAAGAGGCCAGAGAAAACGCAGATTATGTTATAGCCTATGTCCATTGGGGTACCGAATATAGTCACGAACTGGAAGAGGCGCAGCTTGACTCCGGTAAGGAATATATAGATGCCGGTGCGGACGTCGTTATAGGGGCACACCCTCACTGCCTTCAGGGCATGGAGTACTATAAAGGAAAGCCTATTGTATATAGCCTGGGCAACTTCTGGTTCAACAATAAGACCCTGGACACCATGTTGCTAAATGTAAACTTCTTTGGAGACGATAACAATGAAAATATAGAGTTGGAGATAATTCCTGCAAGGCAGGCTGATTGTAGGACCACAATTATTGATGAGCAATCAGAAAGGGAAAAGCTATATTCATTCTTAGAGGAGATCTCTATAAATGTGGGGATTGACGAAAATGGGATTCTATTCCAAACTGTTGAGTGATATTTATCATATAACCAGACAAACATGAAGAGTCTGAAGGGTGAACAGATGGTTTTTATCCTGTAAGAATCGTCGAGAAGGTCCGTATAGGCCTTGCAGAGAAAAAGGGAGGTCCGGTGTGGGGAAGGATTTATTAAGCGAGAACAAAACAAATATAATAACGAAAAGAAAGCTGCTCTTTATAATGGCGGGTTTTTTCATCATTTTAGTTATATCATACATATCCATAAGCCTGTATTACAATACCCATTTCTATATGAATACAACTATCAATGGGTTAGACATCTCCAACATGACAGCAGAGCAGGCGGAAGAGCTGATACAAGAAGAATTTAAAGGCTATTCCCTGAACCTGACAGGACGGAATGATTTGACCGATCAATTGCATGGTAGGGATATTAATATATATGCCAGGTTTGATGGGAGCCTGGAGAATTTACTGGATTCACAGAATGGTTTTTTGTGGATAAGCGCTCTATTTATTAATCCCAAACTGGGGATCAAGACTGTACCGGAGTACGATGAAGACCTTTTGAGGGATCTGGTTTACAATCTAAGCTACTTTCAAGAAGAGAATATGGTAGAGCCTGTCAATGCTTATATCTCCGAATACAATAAGGATAAAGGCTATGAGATAATTCCGGAAGACCTCGGGGCCTGGGTGGAATTTAATATTTTGTTTGAGTCCATAAAAACAGCGATAGACAATTTAGAGCCCATGATATCCTTGGAGGAGATCGACTGCTATAAGAAACCGGAAATCGTTGCTGATACACCAGAACTGCTGAGAGTAGTAAATGAATTAAACAAAATTGCCGGGACAGAAATAGTCTATGAATTTGGTAAGGATACTGAGGTTTTAGACGGAACACTAATAAGTAAATGGCTTTCCGTTACCGAAGACTATAATGTGATATTGGATGAAAACGGTGTGAAGGAGTATGTGGATTATATAGGGAAAACTTATAATTCCTTTGGCAGGACACGTACCTTTAAGACCTCCTATGGCACTACCATAAAGGTCAAAGGTGGGGACTATGGCTGGTGGCTTAACAGGCCCTTGGAAGTTACGGAGCTTACAGAATTGATCCTTGCCGGGGAAAAGGTAAAGAAGGAGCCTGCCTATTTTCAAACTGCGCAGCAATATGGTCCCGACGATATAGGAAATACATATGTGGAGGTCAGCTTAAAAGCCCAGCATTTATTCTTCTATAAAAATGGCAAGCTGATTCTGGAAACGGACATTGTATCAGGAAACCTTGCTAAGGGACATGGCACCCCGACTGGGACCTTTCCGATTCAATATAAGGAAAGAAATGCTACCTTAAACGGAGAAGACTATTCCACTCCGGTAGATTATTGGATGCCCTTCTATCGAGGTATAGGTTTTCATGATGCCTCATGGAGAAGTAAATTTGGGGGGGACATATATAAGACCAAAGGGTCCCATGGCTGCATCAATATGCCCCCGAAGGCAGCAAAGATATTATTTGAACATATACAACGCGGTGTCGCCGTTGTAGTATACTAATGGCTAATTTTTCTAAAAAACTTCGGCTATACAGTTACTCTGATGATGTTAAGTAACAGTCAATAGCCATTACCAGCCCTTGATTGACTGGCACAACCTTCCTGATGTCAATTCGCTGTTGGGTACACCTATGCAGCCATGGGGTCTATGGGATGGATACAAGAGCCTGCCCACGGAAGAATGGACCGGGGAAGACTATAGGGCAATGGACCAGCTGTCGGTGCTTACCCTGGATGCAGATAATAATTATCAAGCTCTGCTTGACTTTGCTGAAACCAATGGCAAAATAAGGGCGCAAAATGATCTGGATACGGTTACAAATGGTTTGATATGCGGTGGTTTTTAAGAGTCCCAAGAACACAGGTTGAAAGTTGGTTCCATCTGTAATTAAAATTTTACAGATATGCTAAAAGTATGCTATAATTAATACAATTTCATACTGATTTCATACATAATAGAGAAATTTCACGGTGTTAACTTATTATTCTGCCAAAAGTGGATATTTACATAGCCTGCCTTGTTTTACTTGTTGACATATCGACTAGATAGTAGTAGAAGTATTTATATAGACCAATGATTTAGGGGAATTATGACGATGTAGGAAACGGCCCGGGCTTATGTTACTTGTGAGTTCCGGACAAGAAATCAGGAATTGGGAATAAACCGATCAAATCGTTGAAACCCTAGTGCTGCTATTCCAGTAGCAATAGTTTTGTATGCATCAGATAAGGAAAGGGGTATATAGGGTGGATGCAGTGCGTGGAGCGCTATCATTGGTTATTGAAGTATCTGTACTGTTCTTTGAAGTGATTGGGGTTATTTTGATAATATTTACCGGCTTAAAGGGAATTTATATTCTCTTTACCAAGAAAAAACCCAAAAAACATTGGTTGAAGCCTCTGTTAATGGCACTTAGCTTTCTCTTATTTGTAGAGGTATTGGAGACCGTTATGGCCCATTCATTGAACCAGCTCTTAGTTGTAGGGGTATTATTTGCTTTGAGAGCTGCTATGGTCTTATTCATTAACTGGGAAATTAAGCATGACGGGAATTAGTAAGCCGGATAATCCAAGGATGTAAAAACAGGAGAGCGATAAGATGTATAAGGATCATAAGATAATAGCCCTTTGTATTACACAGCTTCATAATGAAATGAATTATGATTTTGTCTATGCCTTAAACAATATACTCAACAAATGTGGATACAGGCTTTTTGTTTATCATTCTCACTTGGATTTTTACAGAAAGAGACAAAATCAAAAAGGCAACGAAGCAGTATTCGATCTCATAGATTTCGACATAGTTGATGCCATAATAGTTTATGAGGAGTCTATCAGAAATCAAAGGATTTCTGATGATATTATCAAAAAGGCGAAATCAAACTCTGTCCCAGTTATAACCATTGGTGCCACAAAGCAAAGTGACGCAAACTTCATTTTAAATCTGGAACAGGGATTTGAAAAGGTTGTACGTCATGTCATAGAGTTTCATAAAATAGAAGACACCATAATGATTGCAGGGCGGAGGGATAACTACTACTCCAACAAAAGAATAGAAGTCTATAAGAAGGTTCTGGCGGAGAACAACATAAGATTTGATGATTCCATGCTGTATTATGGAAAATTTTGGTCAGAACCCACATGTGAGATAGTACAGGAATTAATCGACAACAATGCTCTGCCAAGGGGAATAATATGTGCAAATGATATTATGGCCATTGCCGCTATCGATATCTTACATAAGAATAATATTTTTGTTCCCGATGATATAATAGTTACAGGTTTTGATGGAACGAGGGATACAAGGTACAATATTCCTCCTATAACCACCTGTGCCATAGATTTTGATAAACAGGTTACTGATATTGTTCTATGTATAGAGAGGCTGCTGGCCGGCCAAAAAGTTAATAAAGAGAATTATACAGAACAAACCATAGAAATTTATTCCTCCTGTGGCTGTAACAAGGTGCCTGATATGGAACCTGGGAGTCTGTTAAAGGCAGTGAGGGATAGGCATGACAGGCTCCTGCACTATAATGACGAACTCCATGAAATGACGGAGCGCATATTTGACGCAAAAACCCTTGAGGAAGTTCCCCATATTTTAGAAGCATATGATCTACATGATTCCTATATTGTCGTTAACGATGACTTTACTGACGAGTCAATTAAATTGGCTGAGGCTATAGAGGATCGGGTGTTTAGCAATAGATTATATTTGCTATATAAGTCTGGATCGAATGCTGATAATTATCCAATGGAATTTGACAGGAAGGATATTCTGCCGGACATTGATAAATTGCTTGAAGAGATGAAGCCCATTATCTTTACATCCCTCAGTTCAAGAGGGCTTCCATTTGGTTTTTTATGTGCTGCCTTTGAAGTTGATATAGAAAAATACAGTCTTCTTCCGCAATTTACAGTGTTTTTGAGCAATGCTCTAAACGGATACAGAAGTATCCGCTATTTGGAGGACTTATCCAGGCGCTATGAAAAGCTTGCC
>JAAYRX010000166.1 GCA_012518535.1 Clostridiales bacterium
AATTCATTAACTTATTACCACTATATGTCTGACTAGCACAATAGGTTAATTCAGGATTATGAATATATTCATAAAAACAAGGCTGCGTAGGGTGCACGAAAAAAGGAAGGAATTGATGGAATGAAAAACAAGAGGATTTTGGCCCTTGCGCTGGTTCTGATAATGGTGGCATTAATAGGGTGTTCTTCAAAAACGGGAAATGATGATTTAAAGGACAAAACTGTAGTGGGAACGGTCAACGGGGAAAAGATCACCAAAGGTGAGTTCAATGCCCTGTATAACCAAATGAAGCAAAGTTACTATATATCTGACGAAGATGAAGAGGATCCAGAGATGATGGAGATGATAGCCCAGCTGAAATCAGAGCTTTTGGATCAGCTGGTGATGGAAAAGCTGATAAATCAGAAAGCGAAGGAGGCTGGCTTCGAGGTAACGGAAGAAACCTTGGAGGAAGCCCGATTGGAACTTGAAGAGATTATTGCCAACCTGGCAGATCAGATGGAGATAATAGATAGCGAAACAGAAGAGGGACAGGAAGAAGACCAGGATAAGAAGGATTATACAGCGGAAGCCAAAGCCTATGTAGAGGAGGAATTGGCTGCTATGGGTCAGACCCAGGATGAATTCATAGATTTTTTGGCCCAGCAGATGGCTATAGAAGCATATATAGAATCCTTGCTGGAGGATGTAGAGGCCAATGAGGATGAGATAGAGGAGTATTATAACGAAAGGCTGGAGAGCCAGAAATCAAATATCGTCAGCATAGACTATGATGAAGTTGAGCTGTATAAGCCGGAAGAGGTTAGGGTAAAACATGTGCTCATAGGGTTATCCCAGGAGGATATGGAGAAATATGACCAGCTTATTGGTGAGGGTAAGGATAAGGAAGCAAAGGAGCACTTGGAAGAGAAGCTGAAAGAAATTGAACCAAGAGCTATGGAAGTGCTGGAAAAGGCCCAAAATGGGGAAGACTTTGAAAAACTGATTGAAGAATATGGTGAAGACGCGGGCATGAAGGACAACTCTGTAGGCTATATAGTAAGACGGGACGGAGACTTTGTTCCGGAGTTTGAGGAGGCGGCACTTAACCTGAAGGAGGGAGAAATATCCGATTTGGTGTCCACAGATTTTGGTTACCATATTATAAAATTCTATGAGAGGTATCCCCAAAAGATATTTACCCTGGAAGAAAAACGCGATGAGCTCAAGGAATACTTGGATTATGAGAAAAAGGCTGATGCCTGGGCAGTTATCCTGGATGAGTGGATGAAGGAAGCAGATATAAAGAAGCATGAAAACAAATTATGATAAAGGTGCCTTTGGCTGATATTGATACTTAAGGATTGGGAGTTAATAAGGTGAAGAGGAAAGTATTAATAGTAGATGATGAGCGCTCGATTCGAAGCTTCATTAAGGTTGGATTTGAAAGAAGCAACTTTGAAATAATTGAAGCAGAAACCGGTGAAGAGGGGATAAGGCTGGTACGGGAATACATGCCTGACATCGTGGTACTGGATATTATGCTGCCGGGTATGGACGGGTTTGAAGTTTGCACCATCCTCCGTACCGAGTTTCCGGATATGGGTATAATTATGCTGACTGCCCGGGACCTGGATATGGACAGGATAATGGGACTGGAGCACGGGGCCGATGATTATGTCGTTAAGCCCTTCAACCCCCTGGAGTTGGTTTTAAGGGCAGAAGCCCTCCTTAGACGGATTGGTAAAAATGACAACCAGGGAGATGATCGCAGATTAAGGGATTGGCCCTTCGAAATAGACACCTACTCCCAAAAAGTTTATAAGAACGACATGGAAGTGGAACTAACCCCTAAGGAATATCAGCTAATGAAACTGTTCATAGAAAATCCCGGGAAGCTTTTCAGCAGGAACGAATTAATAGACACCCTGTGGGGTCCGGATTTTATGGGAGACCTAAAGATAGTGGACGTCAACATCCGAAGGCTTCGAAAGAGGATTGAAGACAATCCCTCCAGGCCTAAATTCATAGAAACCGTATGGGGAATTGGTTATCGGTGGAGAGAAAAGTGAAGATACGAAGGAAAAGCGTAAGAACAAGATTGATATACAGCTTTATGAGCATAATCATAATCAGCATCCTAATATTTATCTTTATGGTCAGCCTGTTTTTAAAGCAGTACTACTATAAGGGGGTTGAGGACATATTGACGGATCAGGTCAATATGTCCGTCAACTTTTATGCCCAATATTTTTCCGATAGTTCCCTTCAGGATAATGTTATGGACAATGTGGATGTATTCTGGAAGTTTACATCAGCCCAGGTTCAAATTATCGATAACAAGGGAAGGGTACTGATGGATTCCATCGGCATGGTATTTGAGGATGAATTGGATACCCCGGACGTAAGGAAGGCCATGCTGGAAGGGCGAGGCTCATGGGTCGGCAGGATGCCCCAGACAGGGGAAATGGTTATGGCAGTAGCCCAACCACTGAAATCCCAAGACGATACTGTCGGCGTTCTTAGGTTCATCACCTCCCTGACCCCAATAAATCAGCAGATTGAGGGAATAATCAAGGTGTTTTCCCTGATAGGAGTTTTGACAATTGCTATAACCGGAATCCTCAGCTTTGTCTTGGCCAATGGCGTAGTTGGCCCCATAAAGCAGGTTACCAAGGTGGCCGAAGAAATGGCAAAGGGGGACTTCGATGTAAGAAGCGCAGTAAAGTCCAACGATGAAGTTGGCCGCTTATCGACTACGCTTAACTATATGGCGGATGAGATAATAAAGAAGGAACGGATCAAGAATGAATTCCTGGCTTCGGTTTCCCACGAACTGAGGACCCCTCTGACCTCCATCAAGGGCTGGGCCATTATTCTAAACGATACGGAGGACAGGGATGGGGAGATCTTTAGAGATGGCCTGAAAATAATCGAGGAGGAAACTGAACGCCTGTCAGGAATGGTGGAGGAACTCTTGGATTTCTCCAAACTATTGTCGGGGAATATGGCCTTAAAAATGGCGAGGACGGATATAACAGAACTGGTGGAATATATCAAACAGCATATGACGCCCGTTGCTCAGAGAAGCAAAATCAGCTTCTCCGTAGAATATCCCGATCAGCTTCCCCAGCCAGTTCTGGATATCAACCGTATAAAACAGGTGCTTATCAATGTATTGGACAACGCCTTCAAATTCACCCGGCAGGGGGGAAGGGTCAGGTTTGCCGCCTATGAGGCGGAGGGTTATCTAATCATGGAGGTAGAAGATAGTGGATGCGGCATATCCCCTCAGGAGCTCCCATATGTAAAGGAGAAGTTCTACAGGGGGAAAAACAGCAAATCTGCAAGCGGCATAGGCCTCTCCGTGGCCTATGAAATAATAAAAAGACATGGAGGAGAGCTCGATATAGAGAGCAGCCTTGGAGAAGGAACCAGGGTATCTATAAAACTTCCAATTGTATAAGAGGTTGGCTGTATTCAGGGAGGAAGATTGGGTTTTGAGATTTATAAAAGCAGGTTGTATTATATTCATATTTATCCTATTGTTCACGGGGTGTCAGATGGAAAGTCTAAATTCCGTCCAGACCATTATCCCGCCTGTAAACGATGTAATTCCCATCCAGGGAACATGGGAGATCAGGGATTATAGGAGTATATCCGATCTACAGGAGGGAGACGAGATTGTCTCCGGCGCTAAAAAGCTATTGGGCAAGATGGCGTTATTTACCCATGATTGGGCCATGGTGGCAGGGGAAAGCACCACTGAAGTTCAATATCAGATCAGGCGGGTAAACGCCGGGGATTATTTTCTTTTCCATCACAACATGGATGCCCGGGAACTTGATATCCAAAATGAAGATATAGAGATAATATCCATAACATCCGGCGGTGTATTGTTCTTTGATATTATCAGGATCAGTGACAGCAAGGCCATTATATATATGGATAAGTGTTTATTTCTGCTGGAGAAGATATCCGACGGGATAGAAGAAGCCCATGATGAGAATTGGATGGATCCTGGTGAGGATGAAGATGACCAGCATGTGGGGGACAGGATTATTAGATCCGGAGTTTTTCTGGGTCTGCGCTCTACCCTAAGCTCCGGCGATGACGAGGATGGATATGGCAGCCGCAGCAGCTATAGGACCATATGGATTTCCTCCTATAACCGAAAAATTGAATCCGTTTTGGAAACATCCAACCTTTTCATACCAAGACGGAGTGGGTTTTGGAAACTGGATGTAGGAACCAGAATAATAGGTGGTTTTTTGCAGGACCAGATCATTTTAAGCCCCGTGGATTCCATTAACACCAGTGTACCCGACAAGGCCGAACAGTCCCGCCCCCTTATAGGGATGAATATCAAGAAGAATATACTCTTTGTAAGCGATGATTATATAGCAATAGAGTATTCCGAAACGCCGGGGGATGAGATAAAGGAGCCGGACAGGTATAGGGTCCTGCCCCTGGATGATGCCAACAGTCAAAAGGGCATTAAGATATCCAATATTGCTGATGAGGGTATGGAGGATATATTCTATAAATCAGCTCAATCCTATCTGATATCGAAGAGCAGGACAATATCGGGCGACCTAAGGGATGTGGCAAGGGAGGATAATTTTACCGTGGCAAGGCGTAACGGACATTGGATCCTCAAGGGCAGATTGGATATAGACGGCAATAGCGAGGATTTTAACATAGGCCTTATGCCCGAGGGTAAACTTTTAAACTATGACAAGCTCCATGTTACATGGGATGAAGTCAAGGAAAGAATCCCCATGGCCCTGGATGC
>JAAYRX010000167.1 GCA_012518535.1 Clostridiales bacterium
GAAAAACCTGTGTGGTTATCCCCATATGGGAAAACTGGACACCGGTGTCCAAGGCCCCGGTAAAATCATCAGCAATGATCAATAACCTATCCATACAAGCCTCCTGAGAAGTTCCCAGCTATGATGTATTGAATCAAAGGGGTTTTAAACGTCCATCTTTATTAAGGATTGGCTCCGCTTCACCCAAAACCTGGATTTCCCGTTCTTTATAGACGGGATCTTTCATAATTCTCTCCAGGGCAGCCGGGGAAACCTGCAACTCCCCCAGTTCCAGGGTAGATGGTATCCTCATGGCAAGGATATCCCCGGGCTTTCTGGGCCCCATTGCCCTTAATGCCCATTCTATTGCCTGGGCATCATCCCTGGCCACCATTGGCATCCTGCCCCGCTTTATAAAGGATGAGGTCATAACATTTTCATAGGTCACAGTAAAATCGATATCATTATAAAAGTCCTGGGTTATAAAGTCCGCCAGGCCCATGCCCAGGGCATTCCCCCCTGACGCCTTTGTCAGTGAACAGGCTATAATGTAGGATATGTTGGGAACCTCCGGCTCCTCCTGACCCAGGATACCCATTCGGCCTATTATATTGGTATCAAGGCCTGTGCCGCTCTTGTCCTTGCCCAGCTCGTCCACGATAAGAAGGTCCAATCGGTCTATCGGGAGTGAAGGCATGTTCTTACGGGCCAAATCCAATAATTCGGCATCCAGGGCTTCTATACCCCGGGAGTCCGCCGCCTTTATCGCAAGGGTCTGATCCAGGGCATTCTCAACTATGCCAATACCCAGCAGGATTTTTCCTGTAGCCAGGATCTTCCTCGCGGCTTTCGGCACCAGCTCCCGCAATCCATATACCCCCAGCCTATGCATCTCAAGGGCCTGGGCATGTTTTCCCAAACCTATAACGCACATCTTCATCAATCCCGATTCTACCGGACCATGAAAGTCCGTATGGGGCTTTACCCGATTGATAACTATTACCCCGTCGGCCTCATAGGCATCCCTGGACATATACAGCTTAAAGTCGTTGTCCTCGTTCGGTATCGATACCACGTCCATGGTTGAAATGATGGGAGCCCCCATCGTCTCTTCCGTAATGCCGTAATGCTCCAGAACCTCCCTTTGCCCTTCTGCCGTTGCGCCGCCATGGCTGCCCATGGCTGGGATAATAAAGGGTAGTGCGCCTTGGGATTTAACCTCATCAACGGCAGCCTTTGTAATGGCAGCTATATTTGCAATGCCGCGACTCCCCGCTGTGACGGCAATGCGGCTGCCCTTCTTAAATTTGACTCCCGTATTTTGTATCTGCTTTCTTGTAGTCCCGCTGATATCGTCCACCTTTTGACTTGGAAAACTTTGTGCGATAGGTATCATTAATAGGTCTTCTGCATGCATAAGCCTTTTCATCTCCCATTTTTTATCGGTTATCTAATTTGTATATTATCATAGATTAATATGGGGTAGCAATTAAATAAGGTGACACGGATATCGATGAAGTCATCCACTTATCAATAGCAATTACTATGACACCAACTATCCTTTGGTGTCATAGTCAAGACAGCAATCCAGCTTATTGCTCCTTCATATATTCTATTCCCATGGAAAATCCTAATCAACCGTAGTTTTCAAATAGAATAGGCTATATATTTATTTGAAGAGTGTATCATAAAACAGGATACCATGGGGACATCTGAAAAATAAGTGAAGGTATATTGATAAACATTTGGCTGATTATTTTTTGAAAGAAAAATTTTGTTGGTAATTTCTC
>JAAYRX010000168.1 GCA_012518535.1 Clostridiales bacterium
CAGAGCCACAATCTGGCGCTCTAACCAACTGAGCTATACCCACCACAATTCCTACATAAATAACTGTATCTTTAATTAAGTTTTTAAAACTTGCTAATGGCGCGCCTGAAGGGATTCGAACCCCTGGCCTACGGATTAGAAGTCCGTTGCTCTATCCAGCTGAGCTACAGGCGCATCTAAAAGTCTGGAGCGGGTGATGGGAATCGAACCCACACGGCCAGCTTGGAAGGCTGGAATTCTACCATTGAACTACACCCGCAGATCGGCTAACAATTAATAATTTTATCATATAATAGATACAATGTCAACAATTCAAATTTATTGTAGCCAAATCATCAACAGCGAATTTTAGTATAAACTAAATTCACTGTCTAGTCAAGCCCATTTTTTAAACTTGTTATATATAATTAATAGAGGGTATATAGAGGCTTTTAGACAATAAGACCCTCTCTAATCATGATACCCTTCATCTTATAAAGTGCTATGGCTCTGTGGCTGATCTGATTCTTTACATGGCTTCCAAGTTGCGAAAATGTTTTATCATAGCCGTTGGGAATAAATATTGGGTCATAGCCGAATCCTTTATCGCCAATAGGCTTGTACGCAATTCTTCCACGGCAGATTCCTTCTGCTGTTAAGATTCTTCCATTAGGATATATAAGAGCCATAACGCAGCGAAACTGAGCTCCCCTTTTTTCCATCGGAATATTGCTTAAAAGCTCTAATAGTTTTCT
Source organism: Clostridiales bacterium (assembly GCA_012518535.1). Classification (GTDB taxonomy): domain Bacteria; phylum Bacillota; class Clostridia; order Caldicoprobacterales; family UBA3941; genus UBA3941. The sequence goes on from JAAYRX010000168.1 coordinate 735, forward strand.
GTTATTGCTTTCATCAGTAGCACCTTCACCGGAAAAGCGTGCAGAAAGAACCCCCGGTTGTCCATCTATAGCATCCACTTCTAGCCCAGAATCATCAGCAATCGTCAATTCTCCAACGGCCTTCATAACACTTAGACCTTTCTTCACGGCATTTTCCTTGATACTATAGCCGTCTTCAGTTATTTCATCTGTGAATCCGATATCCTTAAGATCAAGTAATTCAATGTCCTGTTCTCCGATAATAGCCCTGATTTCCCTGATTTTTCCCTTATTGTTTGATGCTATAATTATTTTTTTCATTGTGCTCCTTCTATAAAAAACTATGGAAATATGGTTTTTCCCAGAAAGCAAGTTGGGCTGTGATCATTTGCGCTTTTCATTCTTGGCTTATACTAATCCAAAACCATGACTGCATATGAGAATCAGCTAATATACTCTCTGGGATGAAACCATTATATAATATATTTTGGTTCTATAAAAGCATTAGAGTATTCTAATATTCATTAGCAAACGTTGGTGCTGACAAGTATTCATTCTCCTCATACTCAACCCCATCAACCATGATTTTTAAGGCAGTAACTTCCGGGAATTCCTTGGCAGTTAGTCCTATGGCTTTTAGTACTATCTCTTCATTTTCAGAATCCTTGAGAGCTTCGAACTCCTTGCTTAGATTTACATAGGTGATACCATTGTCCAGTTGAATCCCCAATATTTTGGTATTCTCTGGGATATCGAGATGAAGATTCGATCCTAACTTTGGTCCCTTAAATAATTCTTCCAAGCCAGTCTCCAAAGTGGCCGATGGAGTCGATGTTATTCGAGTTATGGGAACCAGATAATCGTATCTACTAGAGGATGTATTGTGAAAAAACACCGTGACTTCAGCACCATTCTCCTGAGATTCGGGCGAAAGTTCCAGATTAATTTGACCGGGTTCTATAGGATCCCCTACATATGTACCATATTTCAAGGTATCTACTATTTTTCCATCGAACAAGAATTGTACTCGGTCTATTGCCGGAAATTCTGCCAGGGTCATAACTACCCCTTTAACCATATTATTCTCAGAAATAGCATCCGGATAATCCATAGCAACTGCATTAAGATCTACCTTTGCCAAACCATCACTAATAGAAATACCGTTTATTTCCGTATTCGCAGGTAATAAAGGCTTTAGACCCATCTCAAGCATTGCCTGTTGTTCGGGCGTATCCATTAACCTTTGAAGAGTAGCCTTGGCTATACCCTCTTCCCATTGTATTTTTCTCATTACAGGGATGAGATATCCGGCATCATCCTGATAAAACAGAATGGTTTCCCTGGTGTTTTCATCCTCCTCTGTCTCTTCAGCCTCAAGCTCGGGTAGATCCTCTTCTACGGGTTTGACATCATCTTTCTTTCGTATTATTCCGCAGCCTAAGACAGTTATTGAAAAAATCAGTAGAAATAATATAACTAAAGTCAGCTTTTTATAAAACATGGTCTCCCCCCTCACCAATATCTTGGTATTATTTATATTAATAATTGAGAAGGAGTATGTCTATCAGCCTAATATTTTATCGATTACATTACATTGGGTTTGTCAAATACAACTAGACCGCTGAAGGTTTATTATTAAAATTTCATCAATTTAGTCAAAACCTATAATGACTTAATTAATTGAAATTCACTTTGGATTTTAACAACTTCTCTAAAATATTATAACAGGGATTTATTATCACCAAAAAATAATGTATAATTGTCTTCTGTAGGAGGGAATAAGCATGGCACTTGATGGCGTTTTATTAAACTGTATTTTGGCTGAACTAGAAGATAAAATAATCGGGGGAAGGATTGATCGGGTTTATCAACCCGAAAGGGATGAAATCCATATAGGGATTAGGCAAAACAATCGAGATAGGAAACTCTTAATCTCTGCAAGCCCTAATTATCCCAGAATTCATATCACAAAGACACAAAAAAGCAATCCTATAACTCCACCCGTCTTCTGTATGGTGTTAAGAAAACACTTAATAGGTGGCAGAATTATTGGAATAGAGCAGCCAGATTTTGAAAGAATTTTAATCTTGTCTGTAGAAGCCCGGGATGAATTGGGAGACCTATCTACAAAGAGATTGATCGTTGAAATAATGGGGAGACATAGTAATATTATTCTAGTTGATGATAGGGATATAATTATAGATAGTATCAAGCGTATAGGCGAGGGAATAAGTAGATTACGCCAAGTATTGCCCGGCAGTACTTATAACTTCCCCCCTTCCCAAAATAAACATAATCCCTTGATCCAGGATGAAATCACTTTAAAAAGTATTCTGGGTATCTCCCTGGACTCAAAAAGGGCCGCAAGAATGATATTCGACAGTTTTACAGGGATCTCTAAAGTTACCGCTCAGGAGATAGTATATCGCGCAAAGATTGAGGGTATTATAGGACAAAGCTCGACTGTAGATTCCTATTTAGAGGATGGACTGTTCCATTCATTCATTACCTTTTTTGAGGATGTAAAAAGAATGGATTATAGACCCACTATAATGAAGGACGAATCTGGGCGACCTTTGGATATATTCCCTTTTCTATTTTATCAATTTCCAGTAGAATTCCAGGAGCATTATAATTCTGTCTCTATTGCACTGGATACTTTCTTTGAAACCCGTGACAGAGTAGAAAGAATACGTCAACGTACATCTCACATTTTTAAGGTACTCAATACTAATTTAAGTCGAGTCCAAAAAAAACGTGGTATCCTTTTAGATGAATATGAGAAGGCAAAAAATGCAGATAGGTATAAATTGTTTGGTGAATTAATTACAGCCAATCTCTATCAAATCCCTGAAGGTATGGATAAAGTTGAACTAGTAAATTATTATGACCCAAATGGTCAATCTATTGAAATAATATTGGATGAAAGAAAAACATCAAGTCAAAATGCGCAAGATTATTATAAAAAATATAACAAAGCTAAAACTGCCTTAGCCATGATAATTAAACAGCTTAAGGATGCTGAAGACGAGATACAATATTTGGAAACACTGTTAGGCAATTTAGAAAAATGCACCGAGGAGATTGAAATCCAAGAGATGCAACAGGAACTAGCCGAGGAAGGATATATTAAGCTTCGGAGTAAACGAAAACAACCAAAAAGATCAGTAAAATCCAAACCCTATCATTTTATCTCCTCCGATGGTTTTGATATCTATGTAGGTAAAAACAATACACAGAACGATAGACTCACCTTAAGGACTGCAGAACCCAATGACTTGTGGTTGCACACAAAAGAAATCCCCGGATCCCATGTTGTTATTAAATCCCGAGGAGAAAGGATACCAAACACAACCTTACTGGAGGCTGGTATTTTGGCTGCATATTATAGCAAGGCAAATGATTCATCCAATGTACCTGTTGATTATTGTCCACGTAAAAACGTACGAAAACCTAGTGGAGCTAAACCAGGAATGGTTATATACGATAATTACAAGACTATGTTTGTAACGCCAAGTGAGGATATTGTGAACAGATTAAAAAGAATATAGACTCCGTTATTCCTTATCATGTTCCAGATAATTATGTACCCTAAGCATATGTGCTGTTTCTTCATTCCCGGTATAGTGTAACCTGGCTTCTATTGACACTATATGGCGATTTTTATTATGCTTAATTTTCACATTGTTGGGCCTCCCGTCATCTTGGCGGTGTATTAGATAATTCTCAATTATTTCTTGAGCATTTTCATTGCTGATGTTATCATAGACCAAAAAATAATCATTTTCATTGATAATGAGGGATACATCGTAGAGTCCATCCCTAAACACTCTATGTTCCAATATGCTATCCAACATAAATATCACCCTTTCTTAATAACGTTCTAAAATTCATAGCAAAACATTTGAAGCAATACTCTAGTAGTTTAGCACACCATTTCAAATGGAAGTAAATTTCATCTGCTGTCTGTTTAACTAATAGCTACCTACCACTTATAAAAGTGGAGTGCATATTATTACCCCCTTATATATTTTGTTCCAGATGTAAATTAAATACACAATAAAAATCCGCCAAGTGATTGCATGAGGAATAACAAGCATCGTGGCGGAAACAAAAACTATATATAATTTCACTACCAATATGATATAAGCAATTTTGGAATAAGTTCACATGTGCGTGGATCATAACGTTGGCGTTTACAAGGTAATTATTTGATACCCTTGTTCTATGTATGTAGACATAGCAGGATGTCCGCCCATTTCATCACCCATGGGTATACCGACATTCTGGTTATATTCCAGCACCCCCAGCTTGGCAGAGCAAGCCTTGCATATGACAGCAATTAATCCCATATCCTTAGCCTTTTTGTATAACTTATTCCCCGACTCCGCCAGCTCTTGAATCAGCTTAACGGCTTCTCCTTCAATAATCACCCTGGATTCTATACCTTTGCTTTGCATATCAAGGGCGTTGAGTAAAACGTGTTGAAAACACATCAGCTCACCTTTAAATGCGAAGATAGCGTATTTATTCATGGTATCCTCCCCTTCTATAGACTTACTTATCATTACCCCTTGGCTCGAGATATCAAACGATCTTCCTGCTACCCAGCTTTACTATAGGGACCCCCTAAGGCATAGTGGGCAAGAATTGGTGCATGGGACTGAATCTCCATCGTTAGGAGGGTTTCGACTTTAACGCCAAAATCCACCTTATGCTGACTTCGATCTGCAAGGCAGCTTCCGACCCCGCCTACTATAGAACCCATGCTATCCTCACTTTGGCACCCATCTTTCTAAGTCCCCAAATATTACTCCTGGCCACCCGCCTATGGTTAATATCATCGATAATCGCAATCTTTAACCCTTTGAAATCCGTTTTAGTTTCCCTAATTATGAACATATCCAATAACCCCTGGGTGGGATGCTCATTCATGCCACCGCCGGCATTAATAATTGACGCATCTACATGCTGCGACACAATATGAGGTGCTCCAGACATTGGATGGCGCATTCTATGACATCTGCTCCTATACTTGCGATGGTTCTTACCGTATCAATAAGGCCTTCACCTTTTTTAACACTGCTGGATGAGGCCGAAATATTTACAGAGCTGGCGCTCATGTATTTGCTCGCTAATTCAAAGGATAGCCGAGTCCTAGTACTATTCTCATAGAAAAGATTCACAACGGATTTACCCAGAAGGTGGGGGTTCTTTTACTGTTCTGTTTTAAGATATATTTCATGATTTCGGCGGTATCCAAAATTTCTAGAATCTCACCCTGACTTAAAGTACGCAAACCCAAGATATCCTTATGTTTTAAAGCCATGTCCTCACCGCTTTCTATCTATAGCTCGGTCTTGGAAGTGAGTTCATCTTTATAACTTGAAAAAGGGGTAGTAAGAAAATCTTACTACCCC
>JAAYRX010000169.1 GCA_012518535.1 Clostridiales bacterium
GGCGTATGCCGTATCTGCTTCAGAGAATTGGCCTATAAGGGTCAAATACCTGGTGTCAGAAAAGCCAGCTGGTAGACTGGAGAGATTGGAAGGAGGTTAAATATATGGTTATGACCGATCCCATTGCTGATATGCTGACCCGTATTCGCAATGCGTTAGTCGTCAAGCATGCAAGTATTGATGTCCCCGCTTCAAATATCAAGATGGCCATAGCGGATATCTTGCAGGAAGAGGGATTTATAAAGGGATACACCCGCATTGAAGACGGTAAACAGGGTGTATTGAAGATAGATTTGAAGTACGGTCAAAATGGTGAAAATGTAATCACAGGGTTAAAGAGAATAAGTAAGCCCGGCCTCAGGGTATATGCCAAGAAAGATCAGGTACCTAAGGTGCTGGGAGGACTGGGCATTGCCATCCTTTCAACATCAAAAGGTGTTATAACGGATAAAAAAGCCCGGGAAGAAGGCGTTGGCGGGGAAGTACTCTGCTTTATATGGTAATTAGAAGTTGGGAGTTAGAAGGTAGAAGTTCAACCTCTAACATCCGGCACTGAAAGGAGTTGTAAGAGGATGTCACGAATAGGAAATCTTCCCATAGACATACCCCAGGGCGTTACAGTAACCGTGGACGGAAACAATGTGGTTACCGTAAAGGGCGCCAATGGGGAACTATCCCAGCCTATTCATAAGGATATTACTGTTTCTGTGGAAGATAACGTTATATATGTAAAAAGGTCATCGGATGCAAAATTTCAAAAGTCCATACACGGCCTTTCAAGATCCCTGATAGCCAATATGGTGGAAGGCGTATCCAAGGGGTTCCAGAAGACTCTGGAGATCCATGGCGTAGGATACAGGGCCCAAAAACAGGGCAAGAAGCTGGTCCTGACTGTCGGCTACTCCCATCCGGTGGAGATAGAGGAAGCCGATGGTGTAGAGTTTGAAGTCCCTTCAGCCAACCGGATAATTGTCAAGGGAATTGACAAGCAGAAGGTTGGGGCTATGGCAGCCAAGATAAGGGGCACAAGACCGCCTGAGCCATATAAGGGTAAGGGTATCAGATATGAGAACGAGAGAATTATACGAAAAGAAGGAAAGACAGGAGCATAAGCTAGGAAGGAGTGACACAGGGTGATTAAAAAAATTGACAAAAATGCAGCACGGAAAGTACGCCACCGCAGGGTGAGAAACAAAATATCCGGTACGGCAGAGAGGCCACGCCTCAACGTTTTCCGCAGTCTTAAACACATCTATGTCCAGCTTATCGACGATGACATGGGACATACCCTAGTATCAGCTTCCAGCTTAGATCCGGAAATTAAGAATGTTTCTGAAGAGACCAAGAAGGAAGTTGCAAAGATGGTTGGGGAACTGGCTGCACGCAGAGCCCTGGAAAAGGGAATTAAAGAGGTAGTTTTTGATCGTGGCGGATACATCTACCACGGAAGAGTAGAAGAAGTTGCAGCCGGTGCACGAGAAGCCGGACTTGAGTTTTAAGGAGGGAAATCCATGGAGCAAATTGATGCCGGTACACTGGATCTAAAGGAAAAGGTTGTTAGCATCAACCGTGTTGCCAAGGTTGTCAGAGGTGGCAGAAACTTTCGCTTTAATACAGTGGTAGTGGTTGGAGATGAAAACGGACATGTAGGAGTTGGAACAGGTAAGGCTACCGAGATTCCCGAGGCTATCAGGAAGGGGATCGAGGATGCCAAGAAAAACATGATAAAGGTGCCCATCGTCAATACGACTATACCCCATGAGGTGATTGGGCGTTTCGGCAGCGGTAGCGTTTTGATGATGCCGGCAAAGGAAGGTACCGGAGTTATCGCCGGTGGACCCGTGCGTGCGGTACTGGAACTTGCAGGTATCAGAGACATTCTGACCAAATCTCTGGGGTCCAGTAACTCCAGAAATATGGTAAACGCCGCTATGGAAGGCTTGTCAAGGCTTAAGACAGCTGAAGAGGTGGCAAAGCTTCGCGGCAAAACTGTCGAAGATATCTTAGGATAGGGAGGCGAAGTCTGTGGCTAAACTAAAGGTAACCCAGGTGCGAAGCACCATCGGATCCAAAAAGGATCAGATAGCTACAATGGAAGCCCTGGGACTTAGGAAGATTAGAAGTACAAAGATACATGACGATTCCCCGGCTATCCGCGGAATGATCAATAAGGTCAAACATCTAGTATCCGTCGAGGAGATTGACGCTTAAGGGAGGTGAATCCATTGAGACTTAACCAGTTGAGTCCAGCTGAAGGCGCTGTTAGAGCCCCGAAGAGGAAAGGGAGAGGCCCAGCTTCCGGTCTTGGAAAGACATCAGGACGCGGTCAGAACGGTCAGAAATCCAGGAGCGGCGGTGGCGTACGTCCCGGCTTTGAAGGAGGACAGATGCCATTAACCAGAAGGCTCCCAAAAAGAGGCTTTACTAACATATTTGCAAAGGTTTATAATGAAGTTAATTTAGGGCAATTGGATATTTTTGAAGAAGATACCGTAGTTACACCGCAGCTGCTTGTGGAAAAAGGAATAATCAAAAAAGAGAAGGACGGGGTCAAGATTTTAGGCAATGGTGAACTAAATACCAAGCTGATTGTCAAGGCCCATAAATTCAGTAAAGCAGCTCAGGAAAAAATCGAGGCTGCTGGAGGAAAGGCCGAGGTGATTTAAAGTGTTGGACACCTTGCGTAATGCCTGGAGAATTGAAGATGTTCGGAAAAAGATTGTTTTTACTTTGATTATGCTATTGGTGTACAGGATAGGGGCCTTTATTCCCGTTCCTTTCATCGATGCCAGTCATATAAAGAATTTGGTTGGGGAAGGTAACCTGTTGGGATTACTGGACATTATTACCGGGGGAGCTTTTGCAAACTATACCATATTTGCTATGGGTATAACCCCCTATATAAACTCCTCAATTATAATGCAGCTGTTAACGGTGGCCATTCCGAAGCTGGAACAGCTCTCCAAGGAAGGGGAAGAGGGCCAGAAGAAGATAACCCAATATACCCGTTATCTGACAATAGGACTGGCATTTGTACAATCAATCGGAATTACCTACGGGCTTGCCAATCAGGCCGGAGGACAGTTAATGACAGTGAATTCACCCTGGATCTACTTCGTAGTTGCCTTAACTTTGACCGCCGGTACAGCATTCTTAATGTGGTTGGGTGAGCAGATCACGGAAAAGGGCATTGGCAACGGAATATCCATGATCATCTTTGCCAGCATAGTTTCCAGGATCCCCGTAGCAGCAGTGAGCCTGTGGAACCTGGCCTTTGAAGTAGGGACCATAAGCCCATGGTCATTGCCATTCATCGGTATCTTTATAGTGGCTCTGATTGCAGGTGTAGTCTTTATCGATATGGGTCAGAGAAGGATTCCTGTACAGTATGCCAAGAGGGTGGTAGGCAGGAAGGTTTATGGTGGGCAGAGCACCCATATCCCCCTGAAGGTAAACTCCTCCGGGGTACTTCCCATAATCTTTGCTGTATCCTTGCTATCCCTACCCCAGACAATTGGGTACTTTTTCCCGGATAGTGGATTCTACCGCTTTATAGAGGCTCACTTTAGTCAGAGCTCTGCGGCTTATGCCGTGACTTATGCGCTATTAATCGTATTTTTTACATTCTTTTATAGCCAGATCTCCTTTAATCCAATCGAGATTGCCAACAATCTCAGACAGTACGGGGGATTTGTACAGGGAATTAGGCCGGGAAAACCTACATCCGATTACCTGTTGAGAATATCAAATCGCATTACCCTGGTAGGCTCTTTGTTCCTGGCGGCGGTGGCGATTATACCGATTGCGGTAGCAAGTATTACTAAGATTCCCATGTATCTGCAGGGAACCAGTATACTGATTCTGGTAAGCGTAGCCCTTGAAACCTCTAAGCAATTGGAAGCCCAAATGGTTATGAGGCATTATAAAGGTTTTTTGAAGTAGGAGATTACCGTTGATTATATTGAAATCAAAGAGTGAAATTAAACTGATGGAGGAAGCCGGAAAGATTGTGGCCGGTGCCCATGAGGCTGTAAGAAAAGCCATAGCACCCGGTATCACTACGGAGGAGCTGGACCGTATAGCCGAGGATTATATCCAAAGTCGGGGAGCTACTCCAGCTTTCAAGGGATACATGGGTTATCCGGCGAGCATTTGTGCATCCATTAACGAGCAAGTAGTCCATGGGATTCCGGGCCCCGTTGCCCTTAAGGAAGGCGATATTGTGAGCGTTGATATAGGTGCCTTCTTTAACGGATACTGCGGGGACGCGGCAAAGACTCATCCCGTTGGGAAAGTCTCACCCGATGCCCTTAGACTTATTGAAACTGCAAAAGAAGCCTTTTTTAGCGGATTGGAATTCGCTCGGGAAGGATACCGTCTTTCTGATATATCCCATGCAATTCAGGTTTATGTAGAAGGGCGCGGATACTCGGTGGTGAAGGTCCTGGTCGGTCATGGTATCGGTCAGGCCATGCACGAAGAACCCCAGATACCAAACTATGGACCTCCGGGAAGAGGACCCAGACTCAGGGAAGGAATGACCTTGGCTATTGAACCCATGATAAACGCGGGAGCCCATGAGGTGGCTACGCTTCATGACGGTTGGACAGTAGTGACCAGAGATGGCAGCCTTTCTGCCCACTATGAACATACTATTGTAATAACTCAGGGGCAGCCTTTAATACTGACTCAAGAGGGGTAGATAAGGGTGGTTGAGGATAATAAAATGCAGGTAGGTAGAATAGTCTTAGCCAAAGCCGGTAGGGACAAGGGAAATCTTTTTGTGATAGTTGACAGGATAGACCATGAGTATGTATTGATTGCCAATGGCAGAAACAGGACCATAGATAAGCC
>JAAYRX010000170.1 GCA_012518535.1 Clostridiales bacterium
AGCAACTGTGTCAATTCCGGTATTGACACGGTTGGAATCCTTACTCAGTACAAACCGATGTTGCTGAACTCCTATATAGGAATAGGGACTGCCTGGGATCTGGATTTTTCCCAGGGAGGGGTTCATGTTCTGCCCCCTTACATGGAGGAGGACGGAGGCAACTGGTACAGAGGCACTGCCAATGCTATATACCATAACATGGACTTCATAGACAGCTATGATCCTGAATATGTACTGATTCTTTCAGGAGATCACATCTACAAGATGGACTACTCAAAGATGCTGAGATTTCACAGGGAAAAGGAAGCCGAACTAAGCATAGCGGTTATTGAAGTTCCCTGGGAAGAGGCTTCCCGGTTTGGAATCATCACCACCGATGAAAACGAGAGAGTGATTAAATTTAGTGAAAAACCCGAAACCCCGGACAGCAACCTGGCATCCATGGGCATATATATCTTCAATTGGCCGGTTTTGAGGGAAGCCCTGATAGAGGACGAGGAAAACAGCCAGTCCCATAACGATTTTGGCAAGGATGTCATTCCCATGCTCTATAACCAGGGTAAGAGCATCTTTGCCTACAAATTCCGGGGATATTGGAAGGATGTAGGTACCATAGAGAGCTATTACGAGGCCAATATGGATCTATTGGAGGAAAACCCGGAACTGGATATCTATGACAGGGCTTTTAGAGTATTCTCCAATCTGAATGTGTTGGCTCCCCAGTATATAGGGCCCAAGGCCAAGGTCATCAACAGCCTTGTAAGCAATGACTGTACCGTATTGGGAGAGGTGGAAAACTCCATACTGGCTCCCGGGGTTTTCATAGGGGAGGATGCCGTTGTAAAGGATTCCATAATCTTGCCCGGGGCCAGAATAAGCAAAAGAGCCTTTGTGCTCAAGGCCATAATCGGCGAGAACTACCGGGTCCTGCCGGGTAGTATAGTTGGGAACAGGGGTATTCGCAGGGAACCACCATCACAGATCACCCTGCTGACGGACACTTATTGATTCGTTACCTGAATCACTTGTATGGAAGGTATCGCTGCATTATCAAGATAGGGGGGAGAAGCGTGAAAAATGTAACGGGCATAATTTTTAGCACCTGTTATGATGATATATTGATGAGCCTTACCAAGGAAAGGCCCATTTCCACGGTGCCCTTTGGGGGCAGATACCGGCTCATAGATTTTGCTTTGTCCAATATGGTCAATACCGGTATACGCACCGTAGGGATAGTGACCCCACAGAACTACAGGTCTCTTTTGGATCATATACGATCCGGCAAGGATTGGTTTTTAGACCGAAAGAGCGGCGGCTTGTTTATCCTGCCCAGCAGCAAGAGTGGGGAAGAAGGCCCGGGTCCGGATTCTCTGCTGAAGGATATGCTCTATAATCTGGATTTTCTAAGAAAGTCCAGGGACGAGTATGTAATAATCAGTTCCTGTAATATTGTTATGAATGCAAATTATCGGGAGGCCCTGAACTTTCACATAAGCAACGATAATGACATAACCCTTATATACAAGGAAGAGCGGTCCAGAGATAACGAAAGGGAAGATGTATTGCTCATTGACCAGGCGGAGGATAGACGGGTAAGGGCAGTCCTACGTAGCGATAAGGATAAGCTCTACAGGGCGAGCAAGACCCTGTTGGATATAGCCATAATAAACAGGGAGCTCCTGATTGAAATTCTTAAAGGACATGACGGGCAGGAAAACATTAATTTCTTTGAGCTCCTGGGTCGGTTGGTTGATAAGCTGAGGATTTATGCCCTGGAATTCAGGGGCTATACGGGCAGGATTCTTTCCATAAATAGTTACTTCCAACACAGCATGGATCTTTTAAATCCCAGAGTTCGGACCGAGCTGTTTATGAAAAGGGATAAGATTCACACTAAGATCACCGACAATCCACCTACCAGATATGGAGAAAATGCACTGGTTGCCAATTCCCTTGTGGGAAGCGGCTGTAAGATAGACGGGCAAGTGGAAAACAGTATCCTGTTCAGGGAGGCCGAAATTGGGAAAGGTTCCGTGGTCATGAACAGCATTATCATGCAGAAGAATATAATTGGGAAAGATGTCCTGCTGGAAAATGTCATCCTGGACAAATTCGTTACCATTAAAGACGGTACGATTTTAAGGGGGGAAGAGGATAACCCCTTAACAATTGATAAAGGGGCCATTATCGGGCCGGAGGAGGTATCCCATGAAAAGTATAATCTTCGCAGTGGGTGAAGCAGCACCCTTCGTAAAAACAGGTGGATTGGGCGATGTGGCCGGTTCCTTGCCGGAGGCGTTAAAGGAGCTGGGCGGGGATGTTCGCATAATAATGCCCAAATACGGGAGCATCCCCCAGGGATTCATGGAGGGATACAGACACATTGAGGATTTCCAAGTTGAGGTCAGTTGGAGATCCCAATTCTGTGCCCTGGGTGAGGTTGTGCACCAGGGGGTTCACTATTATTTTATTGACAACGAGTATTATTTTAAGCGGGATTGCCTTTATGGATACGACGATGATGCGGAGAGGTTTGCTTTCTTTAACAGGGCAGTTCTGGAGAGCCTGCCCAGAATTGAGGGGTTCAGGCCGGATATAGTCCATTGTCATGATTGGCATACTGCCCTGATTCCCATGATGATAAGGGAGCACTATGGAGATGACCCCTACTATAG
>JAAYRX010000171.1 GCA_012518535.1 Clostridiales bacterium
CGGGACAGTCCCGATCTTTACCGCGAAGTTCGATTTCGCTGGGGAAAGTCGCTTATGGCCCAAGGAGCATACAGAGATTCTCTGGAGCTGTTCTTAGCAGATATAGAGTATTCTGGTGTGAGGGATGAAATAAAGAATATCTATGAAAAAGCAGCCCAAAGCGGAGAAATTGCCGTGGCCTATGACACAGCAACAGCTCTGCGGGATTTTGAGGCTATTGCCGGTTTGAACTTGCAGGTTATGGCAACCGGCCGCAATCATGTGGTTGCTTTACGCAGAGACGGCACTGTAGTGGCTGCCGGCAACAATGATAAGGGTCAGTGTAATGTACAGGATTGGACGGATATCATAGCAGTTGCTGCAGGGTTTGAATACACGGTTGGATTGAGGTCCGACGGTACCCTTGTCGCTACAGGATCCAACCATAACGGCCAGTGCAATGTTCAGGACTGGACTGATATCGTGACAATTTATGTAGGCAATACCGCTACTGATACAATAGGAGTCAAATCTGACGGGACAATAGTAGGTGTAGGCGGCCCTGAGGGAGATATTTACCATCAGCAGATACCCAGAAAAGCTGATGGCATGGTAAAGATCTGTCCCGGATGGAGGGGCATCCTGGTGCTTACGGAAGATGGCGATGTTGATTTGATTCCCCCATCGACCAGCATGAAGGAAATTAACCGATGGATGAGCATAAAAGATATGGCTATAGGAACCGAGCATGCTGTAGGATTGATGGTTGATGGAACAGTGGTAACGGCAGGAAGAAACACGTCCGGTCAAAACGATGTTGATGGCTGGACTGATATTATTGCCCTTGCCGCTTCCAACAGCAATACAGCCGGCTTGAAGAAAGATGGAACCGTGATGGTGGCAGGAGATGACAAAAAGGGGCAGAAAGATGCAGAAGAGTGGAAAGATATTGTTGCTGTGTCTGTAGGACCGGGTTATGTCGCAGGACTCAAAATAGACGGCACGGTAGTGGTAGCAGGACAAATAACCAGAGCTGAGGAAAACGAGAAGTTATTGGAGGAAATTGCTTCATGGCAAAATATCGGACCTGCGTCATAGGTGGTGTTTTTGTAAGTTTCGAATAAGCCTTTTCATCATAAGAATTAATAGGAATAAATATATCCCGCTTAAAAGGCTAGCGCAACGGGCTGTATGGGCCCATTGCGCTCTTTAGGTGTAATGAAATAAATAGTTGGTCAATATAAGTTCATCCGTTTCGCCGGTTAACAATCCTACAGGCTGTCTACCTCTATCCATTGCCTGTTCTCAATGGATACATCCACCGCCTCAAGGATTTGGGAGCATTTTACCCCGTCATTAAAACTGGGGTTGGTGGGCTTGTCCTTGGCAATAGCCTCAATAAATTCATACATTTCATGTACAAAGGTATGCTCGTAGCCTATGACATGTCCTACAGGCCACCAGGCATCTGCATATGGATGGATATCCTCCGTGACCTGGAGCAATCTAAAGCCCTGTAATCCCTCTTCATCTTCCACGGAGTAGTATTCCAGTTCGTTCATCCGCTCAACGCTAAACCTTATACTGCCCTTGCTGCCATTTATCTCAAAGAACATATCGTTCTTATGACCTGCAGCAAAACGGGTGGCTTCAAAGGATCCAAGGGCACCATTCTTAAACCTTGCCATGAATATGGTGGCGTCGTCTACCGTTACCTTCCCCATCTCCGCTCCCTCCTGGGCTGTAGCGGTGAGGCCGGTCATCCTCTCTACTATGGGACGTTCCTTGATAAAGGTTTCGCTCATGCCTATGACCTCATCAAATTCGCCCACCAGGAATCTGGCCAGGTCCACAAAATGGGCACCCAGATCTCCATGGGAGCCGGAACCGGCCACATCCTTATCCAGCCTCCATACCAAGGGGAAGCATGGGTCTATAATAAAATCCTGGAGATAATGAGCCCTGTAATGATAGATCTTACCGATCTTACCCTCATCGATGAGCTTTTTGGCCAGTTGGACAGCCGGTGCAAAGCGATAGTTAAAGCCTATCTGGTGCTTCACATTGGCTTTTTTTACTACCTCCAGCATTTCCCTGGCATCTTTAAGGTTCAGAGCCAAGGGTTTTTCACAGAATATATGCTTCCCGGCTTCGGCAGCCGCTATAGCTATTTCCTTGTGGAAGTTGCTGGGGGCGGTTATATCTATGACATCGATATCATCCCGCTTGACCAGGTTCTCCCAGGAGGTCTCGTAACCCTCCCATCCGAACTTTTCTGCCGATTCCTTAACCCATTCCTCATCCCGTCCGCAGATGGCCTTCATGTTAAGCCTTAGACTTGGTTCAAAGAACATACCTACCTTACGGAAGGCGTTGCTGTGGGCCTTACCCATAAATTTATAACCTACCAAACCGATGTTCAAAGTATCCTTCATCTTAACACCACCTTCTGAATTTTTCTGCCTTATTAAAAGTCTATACTAGAACTGACCCTCTTTTCAAGATGATATTGGATAAAAGTCCAATAAAAGCCAGACAATGGTTCCGGCTGTCCCGGTAGACAGCCAGCTAGTTGCTTATATCGTCCAGCTTGACAAATGAATCCTTAAGCCTTTGATACAGCTCCAGGTATAAGCCATAGTAATCCCCATAGATCCTATGGTTCCTTTCATCGGGGTAATGGGTGCGCTGTATCCGTACGGTCTCCTTAATCCCATGTTCAAAATCCTTGTAAATGCCTACTCCCACCCCGGCAAGGATGGCTGCCCCCAGCGTGGTGGCGTGGTCTGAATATGGGACATTGATAGCTTTTCCGGTAATGTCAGCCTTTATCTGGGTCCACACGAAACTGTTGGCGGCTCCTCCCACGCTGTTCAGGGTATCTACATATACCCCCGCTTCCTGGGCTGTTTCAAGGTTGTGGAGAAGCGAAAAGCCCACCCCCTCCATTATGGAGCGAATCATATGGCCCCTTGTCTTATCGTAGGATAAGCCAAAGAACACCCCCCTGGCCCTGCTGTCCCATATAGGGGACCTCTCCCCAGCCATATAGGGCAGGAATATAAGGCCGTTGCTGCCCGGGCTAATCCTTTCCGCCTCTTCACTCATAATCTCATAGGGGCTGATTTCTCGTTCCCTGGCCAGCTCCTCTTCAAAGGCCCCCAGCTCTTGGCTAAACCATTTTAAGGTTCCCCCGCCTCCGACAGTACCGCCCTGCAGGAGCCATTTGTTGGGTATGACATGATAGCCCAGGATCAGTTTGGGATGAACAATGGGGCTGTCTACCTGTATGCTCATGCCCCCGGCCTGTCCCCCCTGTTCCTGGGTTTGACCCTCAAAAATAACCCCCGCTCCCAGGGTACAACAAGCCGCATCCAACCCTCCTGCCACCACGGGTATCCCGGGTATTAAGCCGGTCTCCTTTGCAGCTTGGACCATTACACTACCCACAACGTCATGGCTGTGATACAAGGGCGCCAATAAATCCAGATCGATGCCCAATTTGTCAGCTACTCTCTCCTCCCAGCACCCTTCCCGGATATTGAAAAAATGAAATCCATACCCTTGAGAATAATCCTGAGAGTATTGACCTGTAAGCTTATATACCACATACCCGTTGCTTTGGAGGAACTTATCAGTCTTCTTATACACTTCAGGTTCATTTTCCTTAATCCAAAGGATCTTTGGCGTTATATATGCAGCATCCACCGGGTTCCCGTTGGTTTCAAAAAGCCGACTCTCCCCAACCTTCTCCTTCATCCACTCCGTCTGAGCTTGAGCCCTGCGGTCCAGCCACAGCATGGCAGGCCTTAGGACATTCCCGGCCTTATCTATTGGAATACAAGCCCAGCTGGTACCATCCACCCCGATAGCCCCTATCTCCTCCGGGCTTATTCCGCCTTTGCATAGAGTGGCCTTTATCCCTTGACATATAACCTCCCACCACTTTGCCGGATCCTGCTCTACAAATCCGGTACCGGGATAATAGGTTTCATACCCTCCTATCCAGCTGGCCATGGGGCTGCCTTTAAAATCAAAAACCGTTATTTTGCACCCCGAGGTACCAAGATCTATTGCCAAGAGATAGTTTTTAGTCATCTTTTATCCCTCCACCAGGATTAAAAACTTTACTTATTCTAGATAATGTCTATTTAACGCTAAGTAACATCTTTATATGGGAGGATGGTTTATTCCGGCTGCTTCCAAATAACAAATGTGCTATTGATAAGCGAATGACTTCATTGATTTGGCTAAGAAAACTTGGCTTATGGAATACAGAAAAGCCGTAGCTTTAAGCAGGACGCTTAAAGCAGCTTCCTTCCGGCAGGACGCCGGATTGGAAGCGGTAGGCTTTTCAAATGGAATAAGCCTTAGTTTTCTCCAAATCGATGTCGGAA
>JAAYRX010000172.1 GCA_012518535.1 Clostridiales bacterium
AACAACCCGAGGCATGATTCCAGTGGCTTCTAATGCACCTAATATTATCCTGGTTGGGTTTATGGGTGCTGGCAAGTCAACAATTGGGCAGGTACTGGCAAAGAGATTGTCCCTGGATTTCTGGGATTCGGACAGTAGGATAGAAGAATTGGCGGGAGTGTCTATTCCGGATATTTTTAGAACCCATGGTGAAAAATATTTTCGAAGACTGGAGTATGAGGTGTTATTGTATTTAACTAATTTACAGGGAGCTATAATCTCCACAGGTGGCGGAGCCGTTACCAATGGTTCACTCTTGGATCATTTGTTATCCAAGGGGTTGGTAATTCATCTGGAGGCTTCGAAAGAGACGATATTACAACGGATAAAGAGTACAGACAACAGGCCTATGCTAGGCCATGAGGATGGAGAACTAGCAGATCGTATTGATAAACTTTACAGGATTAGATATCCTGAGTATTTGAAGGCCCATTGTACTGTTAAGACAGACAACAAGGAAGTGGAATCGATTGTGGATGAGATCGTGGGCCTGATAGACAACATAATAGGTTCTGGGCAACAAAATTTTGGCTGTTAAATATAGCTATTTTGTGGTAATATGTATACGAAATAATCATAAGGGGCATTACATTCTATGAGAATTCTTATACTAAATGGTCCTAATCTGAACTTATTAGGTACCAGGGAACCCTCTATCTATGGCCAGACAAGCCTGGATAGTTTAATCATGGATCTGGAAAAGCGCGCCCATGCTCTGGGAATAGAGCTGTATCACTATCAATCCAACAGCGAGGGTTCTTTGATAGATCAAATTCATCTGGCTATTGACAAGGCCGATGGTATTATCTTTAATCCTGGCGCCTATAGCCATTACAGTTATGCTTTGCGGGATGCTATAGCAGCTGTAAATATTCCGGTAATCGAAGTACATATTTCAAACATAAGTGCAAGAGAGTCCTTTCGTAACTTATCAGTTATAGCTCCTGTATGTCTTGGACAGATCAGTGGGCTTGGTTTACATGGCTATAGCTTAGCCTTGGATTTTTTGGCTGATTACCTGGCGGAAAAGCCACTTTCGTAACTTTTCGATTATACTCTACATTTTATTATGGATAGGAGATGGGAACTATGATTTCTGCAGGAGATTTTAGAAAAGGTATGACCATTGATATCGATGGTCAGGTTTATACGGTTGTTGACTTTCAACATGTTAAGCCGGGCAAGGGTGCAGCCTTTGTCAGGACAAAGATAAAGAATGCCGTTACCGGCAGCGTATTGGAGAGAACCTTTAGTCCCAGCGAAAGGGTGCCAAGAGCTCATGTTGAAACCAAGGAGATGCAATACTTATACAACGATGGGAATCTCTACTATTTTATGGACACTGAAACATACGAGCAAATCCCCTTAAACCGTGGACAAGTTGAAGATGCAATGACATTCATTAAGGAAAATATGAATGTAACTATTAAATTTTTCAAAGGGGAAGCATTCTCGGTAGAGCCACCGTTTTTTGTTGAGCTGGAAGTAACAGAAACCGAGCCGGGTTTCAAGGGAGATACGGCTACCGGGGGCAGCAAACCCGCTACCCTTGAAACGGGTGCTACTTTAAACGTACCCTTGTTTATAAATGTAGGTGACGTGATCCGGGTAGATACCAGAACAGGGGAGTATATGGAAAGGGCTTGAGGGGAACCATATTGACAAGGTCGTAAGCCAATAGTTATGGCATAAAGCAAATCATGTATAGAATAAGAGGATGAATTATGGATTATTTACTGGAAAAGGTTGCCTATCTTAAGGGATTGATGGATGGTCTGGAAATCGATGACAGCACCAAAGAGGGGAAAATCTTAATAAATGTCGTTGATATTCTCCATGATATAGTGCATGAAATTGCCGATTTAACCGCATCCAATGATGAACTGGACGAGTATATCCAGACTATCGATGAGGATCTGTCGGATATAGAGTATGAATTGTACGGCGATGATGATGAATATTGTGACGACGATTTACACTATATTGAGGTTGAATGCCCCCATTGCCAAGAAACAGTTTATTTTGCCGATGATCTTTTTGAAACGGAAAATGAATTGTATTGCCCCAATTGCAAAGAATCCATATATAATGAAGATCTATCGGATCCCGAGGACTAAAGAAAATTATGAAACTCAAATAACGTATGACACTTGCCATGTTAAGTACAGAGAAGTATGGTTGTATTGACCGGTTATTGCCGGTCTTTTTTTATTGGAAATAAGTATAAACCAGTCCATATGGACATAGGTATATTATACATATGGAAAAAAGGACGAGTTAAAATGAAACAAAAGACAGATGGTTTGGAATACTATTTTCAACCCGTATTGGATGCTTTACCGGATAATTTTAGAAAAATGATTATGTCTGTCTCTAAAGAGATATTAAGGGAACTGGAGGAAATCAGAGTTCGACAAGGGCGTCCCCTCATGGTGTATAGCCGTGGAAGGGACTATTTTCTATGTCCTGACGGAAGCGTGTCTCGTTATCCCAAAAAGGCTTATGTAGTTACAGATCAGGATGCACGGTGTATACTGGAATTAATTTCCGACTATTCGATTTATGCCTTTGAAGAGGAACTAGCCAGTGGATATATAACCCTTCAGGGCGGATATAGGGTAGGAATATCGGGTAAGATGACCAGCGGTAAAGACGGTATTATTAGATTTCAACATATAACATCTTTCAATTTTAGGATTGCCAGGGAAATTCGCAATGCATCCAACAAAATTATCCCTTATGTCGTTAAGGGAAATCGGATATTTCATACCTTGATACTATCACCCCCACAGATGGGAAAAACGACTTTAATACGTGATTTGGCCAGGCAGCTTAGTAATGGTTTTCCGGGATTTTCAGGAGTTAAGGTGGGAATAGTGGACGAACGCTCGGAAATCGCGGGATGCTATCAGGGAATACCCCAAAATGATGTAGGTGTCAGGACGGATATATTGGACGGATGTCCAAAAGCTACAGGGATAATTATGCTAATTCGCTCCATGTCTCCTGATGTCATAATAACCGATGAAATAGGAAAACCCATGGATGTCATGGCAATAGAGGATGCATTAAATGCCGGAATTACCATAATTACCACAGCCCATAGCCACGGATTGGAAGATGCTCAAAGAAGGCCTATTCTAAGATCCTTGCTTGAAAACAATGTTTTTCAAAGGATCATGGTGTTAGGAAATAGTCTTGGTACAGGTACTTTGGAAAAGGCTTATGACCTAATTGAAGGGAAGGAGCTATTGGACCGTCCCATTAGGTAGGATGCAGCCTTATGTATTATACAAATCCTAATAATAAGGGGGAGGAGAGAATGGTATGTTAATGAAAATAATATCCAGCCTCCTAATCATCATTTGCTGTTCTCTATTGGGAGTACATATGTCTCATCGCTATACCCAGCGGATTAATAATATCAGAGAATTACGCAATGTCTTATCTCAACTGGAAACTGAGATTGTACATTATTCTACTATATTGGCCCATGCAATTAGAAAGTCCAGTAAATCTGTCAAGGGGGACTGGAAACCGGTTTTCGATAATATAGTGGAAGCTTTGGAGAGTAGAATGGAGTATTCCCTGTCAGAGGTATGGCAGGAATCCCTTAGATCCCTGAAACATAACCCTAATATCCACAAGGCAGAGTATGAAATAATGCAAAGATTTGGGTTGCAGCTGGGAAACAGCGATAAAATCAGCCAGGAGAAATATTTTCAACTTACCCAGGAGCAATTGAAGATAGAAGAAAATAGTGCAAGGGAAGAACGCCTTAAATATAGTAGGATGTATTATAACTTAGGAATATTACTGGGTCTGGGCATAGCCATAATACTCTTTTAATACAAACGAATGGAGGAAGAGGACGTGAACATTGATATTATATTTAAAATAGCTGCTGTAGGCATATTGATAGCTGTATTGAATCAGGTCCTTTTAAGAGCTGGCCGGGAGGAGATGGCCATGTTGACAACACTGGCAGGTGTGGTGGTTGTACTACTAATGGTAGTTAACTTAATTAATAATTTGTTCAACAGCATAAAAAGTATCTTCCGTCTGTATTAGTAATACGGAAAGGGGACTTGCTTATATGGGTATAGTGCAAATATTAGGAATTGGTATTATTGCTGCCATTCTTTCTGTCACCATCAAACAAGAAAAACCTGAATTTGCTGTAATGGTTAGCATCGCGACAGGAATAACGATTTTTTTTGTAATTGCAGATAAATTACCATATGTTATCGATACATTTAACAATATTATAAGTAAAACCCAGGTAAACATGGTATTTATCTCAACATTAATCAAAATAATTGGAATTGCATACATAACTGAGTTCGGATCCCAGATATGTAGGGATATGGGTGAAGGTAGTATAGCCTCGAAGATAGAACTGGGGGGGAAAGTTATTATTATGGTCCTGGGCTTACCAATCATTACAGCTCTTACCGAAACCATTCTGGGAATATTATCGTAAGGAGATCTATACCTATGAAAAAATCCATGTTGATTGGGATGATATTAGTTACTCTGCTCTTTCCCATGAGGTTAATACACGCACAGCCTGAATCCAACGGTGATCCAGGTGATGAGATTCGTAGGATAGCTGAGGATCAATTGGATAATTTGAATATCGATCAATGGAATGAATATATAAAAGGTATAGGCAATTATCAAGAGAATATTTTTATCAACATGGATGCAAAGGAAATGATAGTTAAAATCCTGAACGGGGATTTTGAATTTGATTGGAAAGAGATATTTCAATCTATTGGAAAGATCCTTTTTAGGGAAATTTCCTACAGTTTATCTCTTGTTATTAAAATCCTGGCAATCGCAATTATTACAGGTGCCTTAGGTAATTTTAAAACCAGTTTTAGCAATTCATCCGTAGGTGAACTGGCTTGGATCATTTCCTACATTATGATTATCATCCTGGTAATACAGAGCGTGACCATTGCTTTGGATACTGGAAAGAATGCAATTGATCACATGACATCCTTTATGAGTCTCATATTTCCGGTACTCCTGGCCCTCTTAATAGGAATGGGGGGCATCGCGTCATCTAGCATTTTACAACCGGCTACAGTGATATTATCCAACGTTACAGGAATATTCCTAAGAAATGTGATGATACCCTTGATTTTTCTTTCCACAATTCTAATCTTGGTAAGCAATATTAACGAGAATATAAGCCTGGGGGGCTTGAGCAAATTGATTAAGAATGCATGTGGTTGGACTTTGGGTATTATATTCACTATTTTCGTGGGTGTCATTAGCATACAAGGAATTCTTGCAGCATCTTTCGATGGAGTTTCCATACGAACAACCAAATATGCCATTGAAGCTTTCGTGCCGGTAGTTGGCAAAATGTTCTCACAAACAGTCGATATGGTTATTGGCTGCTCACTGATACTAAAAAATGCTGTGGGCGTGGTCGGGCTAATAATTGCAGCGGCTATATGCTTGCATCCTGCGCTAAAAATCATATCCTTAATTGCGATTTACAAGCTATGCGGTGCACTATTAGAACCCATAAGTGATAAAAGGGTAGTGACCTGTATGAATGAAATAGCCGGAGTCTTGAGCATGCTATTCATCACTGTAGCGGGTATTGCCATAATGTTTTTTATGACCATAGCATTATTAGTAGGGGTGGGTAATATAACTATTATGATGAGATAGAAGGTGCGAGACGGAAATGAATCAATGGATTTCAAATATTCTGGGTGTAGTAGTATTGGGGATATTGATGGACATGATCATACCGACTGGGAATACAAAATCCTATGCTCGATTCTTTATAGGTTTAATTATGTTACTGGTTATGATTCAGCCTGTAGTAAACCTATTAGGGCAGTTCCCGAGTTATAGTGAAAACTTGTGGTCTGTTAAAATAGACCCGGAATTGGAAACTATAGATACGGCGTCCCATATCATCGAACTGAATCAGGAGAAGCACTTGCAGAGGATGTACAAAAGTCGGCTGGAAAAGGATGTAATAGAAAGGACCAGGCCGTATATACCAGATGTTGATGTTACGGCCGATGTTACTTTGGTAGAATCTCAAGGATCGGCTGCTTATGAAATTGATTCAATCCAAATTATCCTGGAACCAAGGGATCTATACAAGATCCAAGAGATTGAAATATCCGTTGATTTGGAGGCCGACTGTCAAAGGAAAAAGCATCTCAAAGATACCCAGAAGGAGATTGAAGGCCTTCGTCAACTAAAAAAGCATCTTTCAGAAACTTATGGAATTGAAGAATCAAGAATACATATAAGTAGTGAATAAAATACCTATGATAAGGGGGCTTAACAATGGAGGGAAAAAGTGGTGCTCTAAAAGAATATATAGCTAAATTGAAGGAAGTAAAGAAGACGGAATGGATAATGATAATTCTTGTTCTTTCGATAATAATAAGTATTTATGCATCTACCTTAAATAAATCATCAAATACTAACCAGGACGACACCCTCCCTGAGTCACAATCAGGCCTGCATTGGATAAAAAATGATGATAATATCGAAAGTCGTGAGGAGCAAAGACTTAAGGAAATTCTATCCACGATAAAGGGGGCAGGGCGGGTGGAGGTAATGATTACCTATGTATCCAGCAAGGAAATTGTTACAGCCATGAATACAGTTGAATCAACCACAACAACAGAGGAGGAAGACAACAATGGAGGCACCAGGCTTATTAACCAGAATGATAGAAATTCGCAACCGTCAACATTCAACGATGCGGAAGGATCCAAGCCGATCATCTTAAAGGAGGTGGAACCAGAGATCAGGGGAGTAATAATTATTTCTGAAGGGGCCAACGATATAAGGGTAAAAATGGAATTAATGAAAGCAGTTCAGGTTGCTTTGGGCATCAAGCCCAATCAGGTGGAAGTTTTCCCAATGAAGGAATTTGATTAGGGAGGATGATTGAATGTTTATATTAAAAAGGAAAAATTTAGTTTTGGGAATGCTTGTGGTTCTTCTAGTGATTACAGGTTATTTAAACTTTAGATATAATCAAAATTTGCTAAATGATAGTGAAAAAAATGGATTGGTAACTAATGAGGACAGAAAGCCCGCAGTGACCATTAAAGATGTGGCAAAGGATGACAATTCAGTTAGCGGAGATAGCCCAGAGCAATCCGATTCTATAAGTACAACAAGCAGTATGGGATTTTTTGTGGAATATCGATTCGACCGTGAGAATAAGAGAAAGGAAGAAATTGATTACATAAAAGAGATTGTTGATAATCCTAACTCCGAAATCGAAATGAAAAATGAGGCTCAAGCACAGCTATTGGAAATAACAAATATCATGGAAAAAGAATTGACCATAGAAGGTCTGTTGAAGGCAAAAGGATTTAAGGATTCCGTAGTTATCTTTAATCAGGATTATGTCAGCGTTATAGTAGAAAAAAATGAATTAGCACCTGAAGAGGTAGCTCAGATTCTAGATATTGTTAAGAGGGAATCAGGTAAGACTGCAGAAAACATTAAAATAATACCAACTAGTCAATAGAGCTTCCATTTAGTCTAGTTGTTCTATTTATGAGTGGAGATTACAGCAAAAAGACTATCAGTGGCATTATCATGGTAAAATATGGTTGAGACTATTAATTTAGCTTGACATAGTGTTCAAAAAGATATAAAATTAATTTATCATTGTAGATTATGGGTAGCCGCTTATTTATATAAATATTTATGCGCTATCCAGTATGGTAAGCTAGGTATTTATTCTTTATACTTGGCAAGCAGCAAAATTGATAAGAAAAATAAGAACTTAAAAAATCCACGTATCGTCTAGGCCGGGGGTGCAACTCGGCTTGGATTTTATTAACAGAGAATGAGGAGGTGTCCCTAACCAGTGCCAGATTTACTACTACAGGTATTTGTCCTGGTAGTAGTAGCTATTGGGGGAATGGCGATAGGATACAATTATCGGAAGCGGATTGCAGAGGGGAAAATATCCAGCGCAGAAGAAGCCGCTAAGAGAATTGTTGACGAAGCCGAGAAACAAGCTGAAGCAACGCAAAGAGAAGCTATACTTGAAGCTAAAGAAGAAATACACAAACTGCGAAACGAATTTGATAGGGAAGTAAGAGATCGAAGAAACGAGATTCAAAGGATAGAACGCAGAGTCCAACAAAAGGAAGAAAACTTGGACAGAAAGATGGTCTCCTTGGAATCAAAAGAGGATTCTCTTAACAAGAAGAAGAAAGACATTGAGAAAGTAGAACAGGAAATCCGTTCTATACACACAAAAAGATTGAGTGAATTAGAAAAGATTTCCGAAATGACTAGGGATCAGGCCCGTGAAATGCTTTTACAAAGCGTGGAAAGGGATATTGCACACGATGTGGCCGTAAAAATACGTGAGTACGAAAATAGAGCAAAAGAAGATGCTGAAAGAAAAGCACGCTCTATTATTTCCTTAGCCATACAGAAATCTGCTGCTGAACATGTGGCTGAGGCCACCGTTTCTGTGGTCGAATTGCCAAACGATGAAATGAAGGGTCGTATTATAGGTAGGGAAGGAAGGAATATCAGAACCCTGGAAACAGCGACGGGGATAGATTTAATTATTGATGATACACCTGAAGCAGTTATCCTGTCTGGGTTTGATCCAATACGTAGAGAGATAGCCAGAATTTCACTTGAAAAGCTCGTGTTGGACGGAAGGATCCATCCCACCAGAATTGAAGAGATGGTAGAAAAAGCCAAAAAAGAAGTAGAGAACCAGATTCGGGAAGAAGGAGAGCAAGCTGTTTTTGAAGCAGGAATCCATGGAATTCACCCCGAAGTGGTTAAACTGCTTGGTAGATTAAAGTTCAGGACCAGCTATGGGCAAAACGTACTAAGACATTCTATCGAAGTTGCCCGTTTAGCAAGCATCATGGCGGATGAATTAGGCGCAGACGTAAAGTTAGCCAAGCGTGCTGGATTACTTCATGATATAGGAAAGGCAGTAGATCATGAGGTGGAAGGGCCACATATACAAATTGGCGCAGATTTAGCCAAGAAGTATAAGGAAAGTCCCGAAGTAGTACATGCTATTTTGGCTCACCATGGCGATATCGAAGCAAATACTGTTGAGGCAGTATTGGTTCAAGCCGCTGATGCCATATCTGCGGCAAGACCAGGAGCTAGGCGTGAAAGCCTGGAAGCCTATATAAAACGTTTGGAAAAGTTGGAAGAAATAGCAAATTCCTTCGCAGGAGTAGAAAAATCCTTTGCAATTCAGGCCGGACGTGAATTGAGAATTATTGTTAAGCCTGAAAAAGTCAGTGATGACCAAGCCATCCTAATGGCTAGAGACATTGTAAAAAGTGTTGAAAAAGAATTAGATTATCCAGGACAAATAAAAATTAACGTTATTCGAGAAACTAGAGCTATTGAATATGCAAAATAAGGTGTAGCAACGCTACACCTTTTGTATTTTGCCACCATTTAAAGCAAAAGGATCTAAAAAAGAAGGATATCTTGTTAGAATGTAGAATATTATAATCATAGACCAATGAACGAGGGGGTCAAATCATGGAAGTATTGAAAGTATCATCAAGATCTAGTCCTAATTCAGTGGCGGGAGCCTTAGCCGGAGTGCTAAGAGAGCGCGGAACAGCGGAATTACAGGCCATTGGTGCAGGCGCCTTAAATCAAGCAATAAAGGCAGTAGCTATTGCTAGAGGATTTGTTGCTCCCGGAGGTATGGATTTGGTTTGCATCCCAGCTTTTACAGATATTATGATTGATGGTGAAGAACGAACTGCAATGAAACTCATAGTTGAACCCCGCTAAACCTACCAACTAAAGGTAGGTTTTTTGATAAGTATAGATCGTTACAACATTACAAGATCGTTACATTATTACGATCAATAATTAACCTGCTGCTTATATAGAAATGAGGATTTATCATGATGATAATAGATGGGCACTGTGATACCTTAACTCATTTATTGGACAAATCCAGTAATTTGTATGATACATCAAATCATGTTAGTATAGACACCCTGCTAGAAGGGGGTGTTAAAATTCAATTCCTTGCTGCTTGGATCGGCCCAAAGCAGAGATACGGACCGCCACTGCAAAGGGGTATTAAATTAATTGACAGGTATTATACTATGATAGATGAGAATCCTAACCTATTGATTCCAATATATCAATATGGGGATATTGAGGCGATAAAACCCAATCAGATTGGTTCAATACTTGCTGTCGAAGGTGGAGATATATTAGAGGGTGAAATATCCAACTTAAGGATATTACATAGATTGGGCGTACGCCTTATTACACTGACCTGGAATAACAGAAATGAAATAAGTGATGGTATAATGGAAACTAATAGCCGTAGTGGGCTATCGAGATTTGGATTATCTGTAATCCATGAAATGAATAGATTGAATATGATAATAGATGTGTCCCATATATCAGTCCAGGGATTTTGGGATGTAATAGAGCATTCCTTGGACCCTGTTATTGCATCACATTCCAATGCTGGTGCTATATGTCCGCATCCTAGAAATTTAGCGGACGATCAAATACTGGCTATATCCAAGGCCGGGGGTATGATAGGGATCAACTTCTATCCTCCCTTCTTAACTGAAGAAAGCCCGGCAAGTATCGAAGATATCATACGACATATTGAATATATAGCAGGTATTGTCGGCATAGACTCACTGGGATTTGGATCAGATTTCGATGGGATAGAGCAATTACCAAGAGGTGTAACTGGACCCCGGGATTTTCCTAAAATCGTTGATAGGTTGTTACAGCTTAATTACCCAGAAAAGGACGTGCAAAAAATTTGTTGTGACAATTATTTACGAATAATTAAGAGTATTCTAAAATGGTAATGCAAAACAATCAGAGCAATCCTTCACAATTTAATAGACTATAGCCATATTATGTGTTATAATTGGAAGAAAATGATGGAACAGAGAGTCAATCTTTCATTTTGGGAGGCGGAAGAGATGGAACTATCAAGAAAGAACCTGGGTATTGCTGCATCTTTAACATTGGAGATAGACGCAAAAGCAAAGAGGATGAAGGGACAGGGAATAGATGTTATTGGTTTCGGTGCAGGTGAACCCGATTTTCCTACACCTTCATTTATAATAGAAGCTGCTAAGGAAGCCTTGGATAAGGGCTATACTAGATATACGCCATCATCAGGAATTATGGAATTAAGACAATCAATCTGCGACAAGCTGTTGAGGGACAATAAAGTTTCGTATGAGCCCAATGAAATACTGGTATCCAACGGAGCAAAACATTCTCTCTACAACATCTTCCAGGCTATATTGAATCCCGGAGATGAGGTCATTATTCCTTCACCATATTGGGTTAGTTACCCGGAAATGGTAAAAATGGCAGATGGTATTCCTGTATTTGTAGACACTATGGCAGAAAATAACTTCGGTATCAACCTTGAGAAATTAAAGGAGGCTATAACCGGTAGAACCAAGGCCATAATAATCAATAGCCCAAATAATCCCAGTGGGTGTGTTTATAAGAGGGAGCAGATTGAAGGTATTGCCCAGCTAGCTTTAGAGCATGATTTCTATATAGTATCAGACGAGATCTATGAAGAGCTATTATATGATGGGGCCCAACATTTGAGTATAGCATCATTGGATCCCCAAGTGAGAGATATCACCCTATTGGTAAATGGGATGTCAAAGGCCTATGCGATGACAGGTTGGCGTATAGGTTATACTGCGGGAAATTCGAAGATAATCAATGTTATGGCCAATATACAAAGTCATGCGACATCCAATCCCAATTCTATTGCCCAGTATGCTAGTTTAGCGGCATTAAACAGCTCTAAGGATATCATCAAGGATATGGTATCCCAATTTGATACTAGAAGGAGATTCATGGCAGATAGAATTAATGGTATTGCAGGAATATCCTGCACAATACCTCAGGGTGCTTTTTATGTTATGATGAATATTAATAAAACATTGAATAGAATGCACAATGGTCGGGTCTTGGGTAGTTCCCTTGATTTCGCAGATGCACTCTTGGAATCAAAGAATGTCGCTGTTGTGCCGGGTATAGCCTTTGGTGCTGATGGATATGTCAGGCTATCCTATGCTACATCCAAGGAAAATATTGATGAAGGCTTGAATCGTATAGAAAGTTTTGTCAAGGAATTAGTATAGGCAGGGCAGATCTGATCATGCTTGCCCTTATTATTAAATAGTTGAACAAGAAAAAGAGTGGATATAATCCACTCTTTAATAATGGCAGGGGAGACAGGAATCGAACCCGC
The DNA here is from genome assembly GCA_012518535.1 of Clostridiales bacterium. Classification (GTDB taxonomy): domain Bacteria; phylum Bacillota; class Clostridia; order Caldicoprobacterales; family UBA3941; genus UBA3941. The sequence goes on from JAAYRX010000172.1 coordinate 12,323, forward strand.
AACCAATGGTTTTGGAGACCACTACTCTACCAATTGAGCTACTCCCCTAAAATCTTAAGTTTTTGCACATATAGTATTATAGGATAATTGCTTTGATAAGTCAATAGCTTTTGATGATTTTATGCTCCATCTAATACAAGGCTGTTATGATATGGTATAATGATGATTATTGATAGGAGATGATGCTGGTGTTAACGTATAATTTAGGGATTATAGGCGCCGGAAATATGGCCTCGTCCATCATTAAAGGTGTTATTAAGGATAAACTGTATAATCCAAACCAAATACTGGTATACGATGTTCTGGCGCATCAGTTGGATAAAATAGCCCATGAAACTTCGATATCAACAGCAATGAACAATATCGAACTGCTGGAGAAATGTTCAACTGTTATAATTGCTGTCAAGCCGAATGCCTATAGTGTTCTACTGGACGAGATTGTTGATGCAATCACCCCTCATCATATTTTGATTTCTATCGCTGCAGGGGTTGCTACCGATTACATAAAGAAAAGAATAAGGAATAAGTGTAGAGTTATAAGGGTTATGCCTAACACGCCTGCAATGGTGGGGGAGGGAATGAGTGCCATATGCAAGAACCATGAATTCGAAGAAGAGGAGATAAGAAAGATTAAGTCAATCTTTTTATCACTAGGGAAAATCGAGTTAGTTGATGAGGATTCAATCAATGCCGTAACCGCCATTTCTGGGAGCAGCCCTGCCTATGTTTACATGTTTATAGAGGCATTGGCAGATGGCGGGGTGATGATGGGGTTGCCTCGGGATCAATCCTATAGGTTGGCTGCCCAGTCGGTATTGGGTGCGGCAAAGATGGTATTAGATCTGGGTCAGCATCCTGGGGCCTTAAAAGATATGGTAGCCTCTCCTGGGGGCACGACTATAGAGGCTGTATACACCTTGGAGAAGAATGGGTTTAGGGGCAGCATTATGGAAGCTGTTCGAAATTGTAGCTTGAAAGGCACCTTAATGGATAAAGAGGTTCAGGATAGGGAATAGGGAAGGGGAAGCCGGGATATATGGATAAAGAAAGTTACTTTGATCTTATAAGGCAGCATTTAGAAGCAAATGGATTTACTGTAGATAATAAAAGGGAAATAAAATATGGGATACAATTTGAAATAGCCCTTGGACAGCAAAAGGGCACCTTTAGGATTTACGAAGGAAAGAAGGGGATACGACTTGATTCCTCGCAAATACGGCAAGATGATTTAAGGGCGATTGTTGATAGTATTATCAACAATCCAGTGGGAGAAAATATCGGCAAAGAAAGTAAAACCTTTAAAGATCCTAATCGAATTATAGGAATTGATGAATCGGGCAAGGGGGATTATTTTGGTCCCTTGGTTATTGCCGGGGTTTATACAGATGAGATAACCGGTCCAGAGCTCCAATATGCCGGAGTCACAGACAGCAAGAAAATAAGCGACGTAAAATCCCATGATCTGGCAATATTAATCAGAGAAATCTGTCCATATGATATCGTTATTATCGAAAATGAACGATACAACGACTTATATGAATCGATTAAGAATCTAAATAAACTGTTGGCTTGGGGCCATGCCAGGGTTTTAGAAAACCTCTTGGAAAAGGTGGACTGCGATCATGCATTATCCGATCAGTTTGGAAGGCCGGAACTTATACAAAAAGCCTTAATGACAAAGGGACGTCAAATTCAGTTGGAACAACGGCCTAAAGCTGAAGAAAACATCGCAGTGGCCGCTGCAAGCATTTTGGCAAGAGATGAATTTGTTTCCGGGATTAATAGACTTGAGTCCAAATTCGGATTCAGCTTTCCTAAAGGAGCATCATCTAATGTTGTTAAAGCTGCTAAAGATTTTGCTGAGCAATTTGGAAAAGAGTCAATGAACCAAGTAGCAAAACTCCATTTCAAGATTACAAATCAAATATAACAAGTATGAGAAAATAAAGAACCTATTGAATTTTATTATAGTTACCTGTGGGGGAAGCGATTTAATACTATGCGCAAAAGACAAGTTTTAAGCAAAGTATTGCAAATCAACCGGCTATATGGTATAATTTGCTTGTATTAAACTTATACATGATTTGGTTTACTGCATTCCAAATTGATTTAAATATAAATAAGAACTTCTGCATAAAGCTACACAGGATAACCGTATTGCCTATATACATAACAACCTATATACATAAAAGGAAGTGTTTACATGTCCAATCATGATTCTTATTATGAAAAGGAATTGCTATATAACACCAAGAGACTGAGATATCTAATAAGGGATTTGCCAAGCTTTTGTGGCGAATATTTTCGCGGTATTGAACATACCACCTCTATTCTTACCAGGATTAATTATGCTTATGACCTTAGAATATTCTTTGATTTCTTAACCACTGAGATCGACACATTTTTCGGCTTCTCCCCTCCTGAATTAACTTTGGAACACTTGGATAAGATACAGGTACTGCATATAGAAATATTCTTGGAGTATACTACATACTATAGTAATCCCAATAATTTGGAACAGGAACGTCAGAATGGTGAAATGGGAAAAGCAAGAAAACTGGCTTCCCTCCGTTCCCTTCTGTCATATTTCTATAAAAAGGAGAAGATCCAGAGAAATGTAGCACAGTTAGTGGATTTACCTAAATTAAATGAGAAACCAATAATAAGATTGGATGTTGATGAAGTTGCCAAACTCTTAGATGCTGTCGAATCGGGCAATAAATTAACTCCTACCCAGCAAAGGTATCATCGATATACGAAATCAAGGGATTTGGCTATCCTGACTCTCCTTTTGGGCACAGGAATCCGTATTAGTGAATGTATTGGATTAGATATTTCGGATTTTGACTTTAGGAATAACGGATTTAAGGTAACTAGAAAAGGCGGAGACCAGGTTATATTATATTATGGTGATGAAGTAAAGAAAGCGATAATAGATTATATTGAAGAAAGAAAAAATATTGAGACGCTACCTGGACATGAGGAGGCCTTATTTCTATCCATACAAAGAAGACGGATTAGCCAAAGGGCATTGCAGAATTTAGTAAAGAAGTATTCAAAAATAGTAGCACCTTTAAAGAGAATTACTCCACACAAGCTGCGGAGTACATATGGTACCACTCTATACCAAGAGACCGGTGATATCTATCTTGTTGCGGATGTTTTAGGCCACAAGGATGTAAATACTACTAGAAAACACTATGCTGCAATTGGTGACGAACAAAGAAGGATTGCTGCAAGAGTAGTTAAATTAAGGGGGGATTAGTCCCCCCCTTTCTTATTGCCTATAAGGTACTAAAAGTGAATCACCCTCTACAATAAGGGCAGAATCCAATTGGTTAATTGACTTAATTTCATGAATAAAATCCCGAATATCCGTTTTAGGTGGCAGATTGGCCTTGGCAATGCCCCATAGAGTATCCCCAGGCTCAATATAAACGTTTATATATGATAAGTCTGTTTTGTTGTGAGGTTCATCAAATGCAAACATAATTGCTGGACACAGGATGATTAAGAGGATAGATATAGATATACCAAGGCGTACTCTATTGATTACTCTAATTTTTTTCCTTTGGATTTTAAGTAGTTGTTTCATATTCTCCTCCTTGAACATGTGTTCGGTTACAAGGTCATTATATAAGAACACATGTTCCATGTCAAGAAGTTATTAGCAAAATTTATTAATATTTTAATCTATTACTCTCTGATTGACTTGATAAGGAGCATATCTTTTCATCTATTTGGTATTTACAAGCGAACTGACTAATTTGTTAAAATAATATACCAAGAAGACGAACATCTGTTTGAAATGATTTGATACCTATGTTATAATAACAGTAACCTATAAAGTGAGGTGCAAGTGAATGCCTAATAGCATAAGCGATAGTCAAGAGATGGTCTTGAATTTTATAAAACAGATGGTCACGGAGAAAGGCTATCCCCCTTCTGTTCGTGAAATATGCCAAGGGGTGGGAATCAAATCCACTTCTACTGTCCATGGCCACTTAGAGAAGTTGGAAAAGGCAGGGCTAATACGTAAAGATCCTACAAAGCCCCGCGCAATAGAGATTCTCGATGAGACCACCCATCTTTCAAAAAAGGAATTGGTTAATGTTCCTATTGTGGGAAAAGTTACAGCAGGCCAGCCTATCCTGGCAGTGGAAAACATAGAGGACACCTTTCCCCTACCTGCTGAATACTTGCACAACAGTGATGCCTTTATGCTGACTGTGGTAGGTGAAAGTATGATAGAAGCCGGTATTATGGACGGTGATTATGTAATTGTTAAACAGCAAAACTATGCTGAAAACGGGGATGCTGTAGTTGCGTTGATAGATGATGAGGCCACTATAAAAACCTTCTACAAAGAAAATGATCATATTAGGTTGCAACCCGAGAATCCTACCATGGAGCCAATAATCTTACGTGATGTGATTATTCTAGGTAAGGTAATAGGTGTAATCCGTTTATACCCGTAATCCTATAGAGTTTTAGATATAATTAGTACAATCTAAACCGTTATATATCTCCATATATACCAATATTTACTGCAAGTATCGTTACTGGGATTCATAATAAAAACAAGCCCCTCCAGGGTAAGCAGCCAGCTATCCTGGAGGGGCTATTTGAGTTAAGGATTCATTTTCATATTGATATTAGCCCTTTTTCATTGAGTTGTGATATAACGGATGTCAATGCATATTTGACATGGGCGTAAGTAAGACCACCCTGTAGATAAGCGGTATAAGGGGGTGTTATGGGTGCGTCAGCACTTAATTCAATCGAAGCACCTTGAATGAAAGTTCCCGCCGCCATAATAACCTTATGCATATATCCGGGCATCTCCCAGGGAACAGGTACAACATGGCCATCAACTGGTGAGGCTTGCTGTATAGCTTGACAAAAAGCTATCAGCTCTTCGTCCGAGTTAAATCTAATACATTGTATTATATCTTCCCTTTCACCTTTCCAGCGTGGTAATACCTCATAGCCTAAGGCTTCGAATAGATAGGAGGCTAAAATAGCGCCTTTCAATGCCTGCCCTACCACATGGGGAGCCATAAAGAGACCTTGATAGAATGGCAGATATGTTGCAGCGTATGAGCCTACTTCCCGTCCTATAGCTGGTGATGTTAAACGATAGGATAGCAGGTCAATTGCATTTTTTGTTCCCACTGCATAGGCCCCTGTAGGAGCTAATCCCCCGCCCGGATTCTTAATTAATGAGCCCACTGTTATATCTGCACCAACAATGCTTGGCTCTATTTTCTGTGTAAATTCTCCGTAACAGTTATCCACTATAATAAAAACGTCCGGGCGTCTTTCTTTTATCTTTCTTATGGGTTCTTGCATATCGTAAACAGATATCGAAGGGCGCCATTCGTAGCCCCTGGAACGTTGTATTAAAATGGCCTTAATATTTTTAGATTCATCCAGTATATCCAGCACCTTTTGAATATCTATTTCCCCTTTGGCATTAAGTTCTACCTGCTTATATGAAATGCCCCAATCCATGAGTGAACCTTGGGGCGGATTATCCTGGCTAAATCCAATAGTTTCTTCTAGGGTGTCGTAGGGCTTTCCAGTTATGGACAATAAAGCATCCCCAGGTCGTAGAACAGCATATAGGGCATCGCTTATTACATGGGTCCCTGAACCCCATTGAGGCCTTACCAACGCATCCTGGCTGTCAAACACCAATGTAAATAATTCTTCCAAACGTGCACGACCTTCATCGCCATAGCCATAGCCTGTAGTAGGCATAAAGTGTGTCTCACTAATTCTGCATTCTTGCATACTTTTTATCACTTTGTACTGGTTGTATTCTGATAATTCATCTATATTTTCAAATTCAGACGTTATGGCTTTTTCTGCTTTTTTTATGATAGCTGTTATCTTTTTACTTAATCCAAAATTTTCATGTAATTCATTGTAATAAAAATTATTAGTTCCCACCGTAATCTCCCTTACTATACAATAATGCTAGTCGATATTATTCAAAACCAAGCGCTAATCAAGACTTAGATTTCGATAATTGCTTTATGTCTTTATTTCTAGGTAAAATATGTAACATATGATAATAGCCAAAAGGAACCTCATGGTCCCTTTTATGATTTCTTATTATTCTTATATAAAAGTATTATTGATTCTCTTCACTGTTGTCGCTGCTTAATGGTACAGGTCTGGAGGGGGTTATTGTGGAGATAGCCTGTTTGTATAGCATCATTTGTTTTCCTTCGCTTTCCACAATTATTACATAGTTATCAAAGCCCTTTATAAACCCCCGTATTTGAAAACCATTGACAAGATGTATAGTTACAGGAATATGATCCCTACGTATTTGATTTAGAAATATATCTTGAAAAACAATTACTCCCTTATTGGTCATTCTTGGTTCCACCCTTCTTATTCATATTATTAGCGTACGATTCTATTATATACCAATTACCATCCTATTAAAAGTTATTTTTTATAAGCCCTTTCTTATACGATCTTTTTCAATTAGATTTACAATATGTTCTACCAGCATGTTTTTATCTGAGAAAACGCCTACATCCACCCAATTTACATGGGGTAATCGTCTAAACCAGGTAAATTGTCGTTTAGCGAATCTCCGAGTATCACGCTTTAAAATATGGATGGACTCTGTTAAGGTACGTCTTCCTATCAAATACTGTAGGATTTCCTTGTAGCCTAGTCCCTGCATGGAATTAAGATGAATTCCATATCCTTTTTCCACAAGCCAACTTACCTCGTCCAACAAGCCATTTGATACCATTTGGTCAACACGCCTGTCAATTCGCTCATATAGTGTCTCACGATCCATGGATAGGCCTATTAAGGTAACGGAGTAGTAACAATTTTCTACATAACCCGTAATATCATCGGATATGGGTTTACCTGTAATATGATGAACTTCCAAAGCTCTTATTATGCGGCGGATATCATTGGGATGAAGACGATTGGCTGATTCAGGATCAACTACAGAAAGTTTGTTATGTAACCAATCCTTACCTCTCTCTTCCATTAATGTCATCAGTTGTTTACGATATTCTGTATCACTTTTTGCCTCACTAAAGCTCATTGAATAAATTATTGAGTTGATATATAACCCTGTACCTCCAACAACCAAAGGTAGTTTTCCTCTACTATGAACTTCTTTGATCTTGTTATCGGCCAGCCTCTTGTAAAGGGAAACATTAAAATCCTCATCGGGATAAACAACATCCAACAGGTAGTGTGGAATACACTGTCTCTCCTCTTCAGAGGGCTTGGCTGTACCAATGTCCATGTATTTGTAAACCTGCATTGAATCTGCAGAAATTATCTCAGCGTTAAGTTTTTTTGAAACTTCTATAGCGATATCTGTTTTGCCTACAGCTGTCGGGCCTAAAATTATTATTATTGGTATTTTTTCCATATAATCACCCATCCTGATGAAAGCTCTATTGTATCCTTTTAAACATTTTTTCTAATTCCGTCCGGGTTAATGAGATCATGATTGGCCTTCCATGGGGGCAGGTCATTGGTATTCTTTTCTCCATTAAGTCCCTTAATAGAGCCACAATTTCCATATCAGATAGTTTATCTCCGGATTTTATAGCCTTTTTGCATGACATACGAATAATATCGTCCGTTCTAAGCTTATAGTTAGATCCTTGATCAAGTTCCTTTGCACCATAGAGCAATTCCTCGAAAAATTCTCTGGGATTACTAGATCCTAAAATAACCGGTACACCGCGGATAGCAAAGGCTCTGCCCCCAAAGTTCTCAATATCAAAGCCCAGATTTTGAAAAACATCCATAGATTCGTTAATTATTATTTGCTCTGTATGGGTTACTTCGATAACCAATGGAGGAAGTAACTGTTGCGTAACAACAGCCTGGTTTTCTAACATCTTCTTATATCTTTCGTAAACTATACGTTCATGGGCGGCATGTTGATCAATTAAAAAACATTGCTTGTTTCCTTCAACCAGTATATAGGTTGCAAAAATTGTACCGATAACCTTCAAGGGTATGGGTACATTGCTTATTACATTATCATAATCATAACCCGGATTCCTGCCAGTGTCATAACTGTAGTCTTTGGCTTCTGAATATTTGGACGCATAGATATTTCTAGTGTATTCATTTTTTTCGTCTTTATCCCTATCCCAATCTATAGGTATCGTTGGAAACACCTCTAGCTGTTGACTTTTATCTCCATCAACGCCATTCGTATCAAATGTTATGAATGTATCTTCCTTTATTGTGGGTATATAAGGATTTTCTTCAAGTGCAGCTCCGATATTGTATTGTATAATTTGGCCTATCTCATCCTCGTCCCTAAACCGAATCTCAGTCTTTGCCGGGTGGACATTCACGTCAATTTTATTGGGCTCTATATCTATGTGAAGGACAATCCAAGGAAACTGGTTAATGGTCAGATAGGGCTTGTAAGCTGCTGCCACACTCTCTTCCAACAGCTTGCTCTTGACATAGCGTCTATTGACAAAAAAGGATTGGTGGCTACGATTTTTTCTGGAAAGGGATGGTTTCCCAACCAGGCCCCATAGTTTAACACCAATAGCAGTATCTATAGGTTCTAAAGGAAGTATTTGATCAATTACGTCTTTACCATAGACACTTAGAACGGCATGCTTCAGCTCCCTGTCACCTGGTGAGTAATAGATCAATTTTCCGTTATTGATATATTTGAAGGAGACATCTGGTTGTGCCAGGATGAACCTCCCCACTATATCACTTATATATGCTGTTTCCGTCCTGATAGACTTAAGAAACTTTAGTCTGGCAGGAGTATTATAGAATATGTTCCTGGCTATTATAGTTGTACCTTCCGGACATCCTGTTTCCTTATCTTCTACAATATGGCCACCGTGATTGATTATATGAATTCCGGACATACTATCCTGTTCTCGTGTTATCATTTCCATATGGGTTACTGCAGCAATACTAGCAAGGGCTTCACCTCTAAAGCCTAAGGTTACTATACTATTTAAATCTTTAGAGGATTCAATCTTACTGGTTGCATGTCTATTGAAAGAAATTCTGGCATCGGTTGGACTCATACCCTTACCGTTGTCGGTAACTCTAATAAAGGATGTACCACCGTCACGAATCTCAATAGTGATTGCAGAGGCACCAGCATCAATTGAGTTCTCCACTAACTCCTTTATTATAGAGGCCGGTCTTTCAACAACCTCCCCTGCTGCTATTTGATTTATGGTCATATCATCCAAGATAAGTATCCTATCCATCTTACATATCCTCATCTCTTCTAGATTTTTCCACCAGCCTATATAGTATATTCATTGCCTCTATAGGAGTTATATTAAGAATATCAATCCCTTTTATCTCTTCTTCTACTTCGGAAGGCCTTTTGTCGAAAAAGGTTAGTTGGGAACTGTCTTCCCTTATTATTAGGTCCTTGTTTTCAGTTTTACTAACATCTAACTTCTCTAGTATTCTCAATATTTTGGATGCTCTGTTAATCACAGGTGACGGAAGCCCGGCCAGCCTGGCTACTTGAATACCCAGGCTCTTTTCAGCCCCACCTCGGACAACCTTTCTCAAGAAAATTATATCATTTCCTTGTTCCTTTACTGTAATACAGAAATTTTTAACACCTCGTAGTTTTCCTTCTAACTCCGTTAGCTCATGATAGTGAGTGGCAAAAAGGGTCTTAGATCCCAGACTCTTATGGTTGCAAATATATTCCACTATAGCCCAGGCGATACTGAGACCATCATAAGTGCTCGTACCTCTCCCTATTTCATCAAGTATCAACAGACTTTTTGAGGTGGCATTATGAAGTATATTGGCCATCTCATTCATTTCTACCATAAAGGTGCTCTGACCCGCAGAGAGATCATCCGAGGCACCCACTCTGGTAAAGATTCTATCCACCACTCCAATCCGAGCCTTGCTGGCAGGGATAAAACTCCCAATTTGTGCCATTAACACCATAATAGCCACCTGTCTCATATATGTGCTTTTACCAGCCATATTTGGGCCCGTTATGATTGCAATTTGATTTTCTGAGCCATCGAGATAAGTGTGATTTGGCACAAATAGAGCATTCGACAAAGTTTTTTCCACTACTGGATGCCTTCCATCCCGAATATCTATTACATCTTCATCATCAATATAGGGCCTAACATATCCATTTTCGAGAGCTACACGGGATAAGGACCATAGAACATCTAGAAAAGATATAATACGGGCGGTTCTTTGGACCCTTGCTACTTGGCCTGCTATTTTATCTCGGATGTCCACAAAGAGCTTGTACTCCAGAATGATACTCTTCTCCTCTGCTCCTAAGATTGAATCCTCCATCTCCTTTAAATCAGGGGTTATATATCTTTCGGAATTTGCCAGAGTTTGCTTTCTGATATAATTGTCAGGAACCAGATTATAATAGGATCTGGTAACCTCAAGGTAATATCCAAAAACCTTGTTAAAACCTACCTTAAGATTATTTATGCCTGTACGTTCTTTTTCTTTCTTCTCAAGTTCAGCTAGCCAATCCTTGCCTTTAGTCATGGCCTCGCGGTATTTGTCAAGCTCTTCATTATATCCATCCTTAATGATGGATCCATCCCTTATCGTTATCGGAGGATTCTCGTTTATGGCATTTTCTATAAGAACGAAAACATCTTGAAGCAGGTCAAAGCTCCTATGGGAATCCTTGAATATGTCAGACTCAAGCCCTGCTATAATTTCTTCTATCATTGGGAGTACAGTAATTGATTGCTTTAATGAAATGAGATCTCTGGCGTTTGCACTACCATATGAGATTCTACCCATAAGCCTCTCGAGATCATAGATCATCCTAAGATGTTGCCTGAGTCCTTCCATAGCTATAGGATTTTCACACAGCTCTTCGACAGCATCCAACCTTTGGTTTATTAGATGGGAATCGATAAGGGGTTGTTGAACCCATTGCCTTATCAGCCTTCCACCCATGGCGGTATTAGTCTTATCAAGTAGCCAAAGCAGAGATCCTTTTTTTGTTTTGGATCGTATCGTCTCCGTAAGTTCCAGATTAACGCGAGTAGCCGCATCTAGAACCATAAAGGATCCTGTATGGTAAGGTTTTAAAGATGTGATTTGATTCAAAGCCTTCTTTTGAGTCTGGCTAAGATATTCAAGCAGCGCACCAGCGGCACTAATCCCGATAGTCATATGTTCACACCCAAATCCATTAAGGGAATGGACATTGAAGTGTGTAATGAGTTTTTGGTAGGCTGTTGAATATTCAAATGTCCATTGATCCCGTGATGTTATAAGGGAGTGATATCGAGCTTGAATTATTTCCAGAGACAGCATATCGGGATCCAAGCCATCTTGGACGACAATTTCTCTCGGGGCTATACCTGATACCAAATCCACTACCTTATCTAATCCCTTTTTACCGGAGATCTCCGTGATATAATATTCACCGGTAGAAATATCTGCCCAGGATAATCCGAAATCATTTTTATCCCTGTATATTGAAAGAATATAATTATTGTTTCTCTCCTCCAGCATAGATGCCTCTAACAGGGTACCAGGCGTTATTATTCGAACCACATCTCGCTCTACAATACCTTTTGCTTCAGCTGGGTCCTGTATCTGTTCACAGATTGCTACCTTGTAGCCCTTATCAATAAGTTTAGCTATATAACCTTCTGCAGCGTGATAAGGGACCCCACACATAGGAGCTCTTTCTGGTAACCCACAATCCCTTGCAGTTAAGGTGATGTCCAGTTCCCTTGAAGCTATCTTCGCATCTTCGAAAAACATTTCATAGAAATCACCTAATCTAAAAAAAAGAAGAGCATCCTTGTATTGCTCTTTGATTTTCATATACTGTTGCATCATCGGGGTTAGCTTGGACATAAAAAACCTCCCATAAATGAACTGTCATACCCTATTATACCATTATTCCTTCCAGGGTCCAAGTCCTGGGCTTGGTGATCTTTACTTTGACTGTTTTACCGATCACATCTTCTGTTGCAGTAAAATTCACCAGTTTATTTCCTCTGGTCCTGCCGGCGTACATATCCTCCTTATTCTTGCTCAATCCTTCCACTAACACTTCATATGTCTTACCATACATGGCATCGTTGATTTCCTTGCTTATTCTGTCTTGGACGCTCATCAATATCTGGAGCCGCTCTTTTTTTATCTTTTCATCTATCTGTTCTGACATTTTTGACGCAGGTGTACCACTTCGGGGAGAATATATAAAGGTGAATGCAGAATCATATCTCACTCTTTCCATCATATCCAGGGTGTCAGTAAAGTCCTCATCGGTTTCACCAGGGAAACCAACGATTATATCCGTTGTAATAGATATATCAGGAATCTGTTCACGAACCCGCTCTATTAGCTCCAGATATTTCTCCCTATTATAGCGACGGTTCATAGCCTTAAGTATTCTATCGCTACCTGATTGGATGGGTAGGTGTAAATGTTTGCATACTTTATTTGATTTTGATATAGCTCTGATTAGCTCCTCTGATAAGTCCTTCGGATGGGATGTCATAAACCTAATCCGTTCAATACCCTGGATCTCATTTATGTCCATTAAAAGATTGGGAAAATAGTATGGATTGCCCAAGTCCTTACCATAGGAATTTACATTTTGACCTAGTAGCGTAACCTCTTTATACCCTTCCCGGCTCAGTCGTCTGACTTCATCTAAGATGTCTGAAGGTTGCCTACTTCTTTCTCTTCCTCGAACATAAGGTACAATACAATAACTGCAAAAGTTGTTACAGCCATACATTATAGTGGTCCATGCTGAAACTCCAGTGCCCCTTTTTATGGGCACATCCTCTACTATTCGTCCTTCTTCATTCAGTATTTCAATAATTGTTTCCTTAGAATTAATGGCATCATACAGCAGCTTGGGAAAGCGGTACAAGTTATGGGTACCGAAAACCAAATCCACAAAAGGAAACTTTCGGGCGATATACGAGGCTACATCACTCTGTTGCATCATGCATCCACATACCCCAATTATTAGATTGGGGTTCCTCTGTTTATAAGGGTATAGGGCACCGACATTGCCATAGACTCTATTCTCGGCATTTTCTCTAACACAACAGGTATTGAAGAGGATAAGATCCGCATCCTCTTGTTCTGAAGTTTCGGTATATCCCATAGCACTAAGCATACCGGCTAATTTCTCCGAATCATGGACATTCATCTGGCAACCGTAAGTAACGATATGGTATTTGAGTTCTCTGTACTTGATCAGTTTATTTATATTATCAACATATTGTCTTTGTTGATCAATTTCTTCGCTTGATATTACGACTGTTTTTCTAGTGTTCAAGCTCAAATTCACCCTTTACATTCATATTTTTAGTGTATTTGTCACACAATATTATAGTCGCAAGTATGTGATTTGTCCAATAAAAATAAGGGCAACAGTGCATTGTCCTTAAATAATGAAAGATGGATTGGTTTATGATAACATCAACAACAATGGTATACATAAAGTCTATATTGACCTATTCCACGGCATTGATGTTTGTAGTTTCATGTTTAGGTCTGTATTTATTCTATACCTCTTCAAAGGTAAGAGAGATCTTTCCCAGGGAAGCGACTATAGCTAAGTACGGAGCAATGGTTTATGTGATTATAAGCATTGGAATAACTCTATTAAGGGTATTCCTATAATTAATAGTTACAGTATTTTACGATTATAATCTATGGTTCTATAAGGCCTACCCTTCTTATTTTGACCTCTATATCAAGGAATAAGTCCACTGTTTTAAAAATTTCGTCCCATTCCTTACCATGTTTTTCCCAAAATTCCGGGTAGTATCCTTCTACCTTTTCATCTATCTCATAACAATCTACTCCGAAGGTATCCCTTCCTTTTTTAAAAGCAGCTTCAATTATATCCCTAATATTGTTCTCCATAGCTTTACTCCAATACTCCAGGGTTGCCTTTTTATCCGTCAGTGGTTCCGAGTTTCTTACCTCATTTATATCTCCCTCTACAAGTATCTTAGTTTTTATTCTAATATTTCCGTTTGTCATTTCAGGAACCGTATGTGCATTTATATTATAAGCATTAAGGGTTAGCCTATCCCCTTTTCCGTCAGGTAGATCTGCAGCCAGTAGACCTCTATTAATTTCCCCTAGTATAAATCGTTGTCCTGTCACCTCGCGATCGTTAAACCAGCCAACTAATTTATAATCCTTGAAAATGCCAGCACCCAGCACTTCTACTTCATTCTTACCCGCATTTACCCCAACCAGAGCTATATCAGATTCCCTAATAAAATTGCGATGGAGATATCCAATATCAGGAAATGGAAAAATGCCAGAATTGTTAGTGGAGTTTTGGGTGATTATCTGTTCTATTACCATAGCTGAGGAGGGTGCCATCTGGGGTTCGGAATCGAGGACCTCCTTTGCCTGGCCTTTAGCGACGCAAACCGAGGTTATCCTGCGTAAATTCGGTTCTCTAAAGAGATAGTCCAGACTATCTTTTATTCCTTTTTGAGCATATTTCTCACCAAAAACAATTAACTTACAATGGGATAGATTTGGGGTATTGCCGAAACGTCTCAATAGTGTATTGTTTGCCTCGGACAGGCTACTGGATTCTATAGTGATTTGCTGGGTTGATTTTTCCCCTTCTCCCTCTCCTTTAAAAGCATCCAACAGGGCAACCTGGTAGGTTATAAGAAGGTGATCATCTTTTCCTGCATCTATTCCTAAACCTAATATAAATGCGTTCTTTTCTATCTCTACTCTATCCCAACAACCTGGGGCGAAAATAATGTATAACATAATCATTGTAATGAGTATCCATTTTTTAACCATTCTCATACTCCTTTGTTCCGGATATCAGAACGAATACCAAAAGTCCAATCGCAAACACAGATATGCCTATACCTAAGTATCCTACATATGTGTTGATCAACTTTATCTCCGGAAGGTCTTGTGGGAGGATTGCCAGCATATATACAATTGGTGCCAAAAAATAAACAAAAGGTTGATAGTTCCTTAAGGTAAATAAGCGAACTATTGACAAGGAAGATATATAAAAGAAATTGGCTACTGAAATAAATGCTGCAAGAGTCCAGAGCATTACAAAGAAGATATCGAATCTTTCCGCAAATGCACCGGGAAAATTTATTCTTCTGGCCAACGTAATGGTGGGATAATTCATCTGTTGGGTTGGTCTCAACCCAAAAACTCCTATAGCCATAATTACCAACAGGATATAAAGAACAGAAGGTATGCCTATTCCGATGAGGGTATTGGGAATAGTCGACTTATTCCTGGCAACAAATGGGGTTACCACTAATATAATTTCATATCCTAAGAAAACAGAAGCTAGGTTTGGTATAGCCTTGATAGACTGCCATAATGATGGTAATAAGACAGGCCTTAAACGGACAAAGTTAAAATTGCTTGCACTTAAACCTATTACTAAGAGGAGCGAGAGTATTATAATTGGCAGTAACAATTCGGATAACTTAGTTATACCATTAATACCGTTAAGGCAGAGATAGACAACTGTTAACAGCATAGAGATCATAATAACCTCCAGCGGAGTGTTATGTAAAAGTAATCCCTTTAATGCGTCTGAAAAGACTCTAAGTATCACGGCTGTAGTCGATGTGAAATATATTATGAGGATAAATCCCAGCGACTTGCCGAGTGGCTTACCCATCAGGGATACAAGGTATTCAATTATAGTTTTTTTAGGAAAACGATTACCCAAAATGTTCATGGATACGGCAAAGATAGTTGCCAATATACTTGCCATAATGGTTGATAATAATGCTCCCTCATGAGCAGATTCAATCGCTATGTTGGGTAATGATATAACAATTACTCCCATTATAGTAGAGGATATTAGGGCTATATATTGTATACCATCCAACTTATCGTGTTTTTTTAGCATTATCATTCTCCTTATAGGGATCTTGATCCATCCTGTCTATATCCAAAGGGTGTATGCTTGCAGGTCTATTCCATAGGAAGTGCCGGGGTAGCCGCAAAATCCAATCTTTTGTGTCCTGGAGAAGCAAAGGTGCCTGTGGCGTCATATAATCAAAGCCAAAGCTCTTCAGGCTTACCAGATGAATATTTAGTAGGATGAAACCCAATGCTACCCCATAAAGACCCAATAGCGCAGCCAATATCATCAAAGGGAAGCGAATCAGTCTGAGTGCAATTCCAGCGCTATAGTTTGGAATCACAAAGGAGGCAATAGCGGTTATAGCAACGAGTAGTACCATAGACGGGCTTGTTATTCCAGCTCTAACCGCAGCATCCCCTATTACTATACCGCCCACTATGCCAATGGTCTGGCCTATAGCTTTAGGCAACCTGGCGCCAGATTCACGCAAAAGCTCAATAGTGATTTCCATAAGAAAAACTTCCACAAAGGCCGGAAAGGGTATATTTACTCTATTGGCAGCTATGGCCAAGGCTAAAGGAGTCGGTAAAAAACTAGGGTGGTAGGTAATCACTGCGATATACATTGAGGGAACAAAGGCGGCTAATAAGGACGCACTCCATCTTAAAAATCTCAGAAAAGAACTTATAATCCACCTATCATAGTAGTCTTCAGGTGCTCGAAAGAATTGATATAGGCCAGCGGGGACAATTATGGAAAACGGGCTGTTATCTACCAGTATTGCCACCCTGCCATCAAAAACATTTGATATTGTGGTATCCGGCCTTTCTGTAAGTTGAACCTGAGGAAACGGAGAAAGGTAACTATCCTGTATCCATTGTTCAACCTGACCTGTTTCCATAATCTCATCGACATCGATTTGATTAAGTCGTTTCTCCACTTCTTCAATTAGATTGGGATCGGTTATACCTTTTATATAGACGTAAGATACATCGGTTTTACTCCTGCGTCCCAATTTAATTGTTTTTATGACCATATTGGGATCTTTACATTTTCTCCTTAATAATGCAGTATTAACCCGAAGTGATTCTGTAAATGCATCTTTCGGACCTCGAACCGATCCTTCAGTATCAGGTGTGGATACACTTCTTGCCGGCCATCCCCGTGCATTCACAATCAGAATCTTTTCTGATCCCTCCACTATCAAGGCTACTTCGCCGGACATTACCATAAGCATACTTTTATCTAGTGTTTCTGCTTCTGCGATTTCTCCAACAGACACGGCATGCTGCTTTATAAACTCATATGCATTATCAACCTGGATTGATTGGTCTCGTGCTCTCTCAAGCATGGTTATTTCATACATTAGGTTTTTAAGTACGCTTTCGTTGATAACTTCGGAATTAACCAAACCGTCTATATAAACCAGTGCACAGGGAATACCCTGGGAACCCAGTTTGAATTCCCTAAAGACTGCGTCCGAACTATCCTCTAGAAAGGCTTTAAATTTCTCCAAGTTCTCAATGGTGCTTTTTGAGAGGGTGATATCCACCTTTTCTTCAGATTTTAATCCTGTGGAATTATTATCTTCCAATACCTCCAAATTCTTTGGGTTTTTATTTTTGCTAATGATCTTCATGTATCCTCCAGCACTATAGTTCTATCGAAAATCCTATCATTAGGTTACACAAATTCGAATCATTTATTCAAAGCAGATAAAAGGAAAGACAGCAGGTTTTAATGCTACCTGCTGTCTTATAGGAAATATACTGTTTAGAAAGTATCAGATTAAAGGAATTTGTTGAACACCAGTCCAGTTATGAGTTTAGGGTAAAAATAAGTGGATTTTTGTGGCATCTTCTCCTTAGCCAAGGAAACTTCTTGTATCTGTCTTATGGTGGTAGCATTCATAAAGAATGTCATCTGTTGATCCCCCCGATCAACTTCTTCTACCCCCTCTAGAATACTATGGGTGTATTTCAAATTTTCCTGGTTTGCTAACTCCTTCTCACCAATACCTAAGATCCTTTCAAGGATTAGGGTATGCAGAATCGAAACATCAAGGTCCAGGTATGAACTATGACGATTTGGATGCAAGCTGCTCATAATGGCCAAGGACTTCAGCGATAGACTGTACAAGGGGCTATCCTTACCTGAATATAATACAAAGGTATGTAACCCTTTGTCATCAAGGATATTTTGTATAACAGAAGATTTATTATTAGCATTTGTAGTTCCTACATCATGCTCTTCGATATGGAAATGTTCCTTCAAATCATCCATTAGCGAGGCTAAACCAACATTATGTATACCACTAACCATTCTATGAGTTGGGAGGATAACCAGTCCTGGATCCTCCATCTCCACAATGGTCATCATTACATAGTTGTAGAGCTCATCTCCTGTATGATTTGGATTCTTTTCCCTTAGTTCATTCCTATATGCCAAGGCTGTCTCATACCTATGGTGACCATCAGCAATATATATTTGTTTCCCTATAAAAGCCCCACTAACATCCCTTATAAATTGCGGATCATCAACTGCCCATAACTTTTCATTAGTTTTAATTAATCCACCGTCAGCTAAAATATCGGGCGTATGTTTCCAACAATAATCATTGATTATGGACGGGATATGGGCTTGGGGGTCATCATAGAGGCCAAACACCTGACTGAAATTAGCGTTACATGCACGCATTAGGTTCAAACGATCAGCTTTTGGCTTGGATAAGGTATTCTCGTGGGGAAGTATTATACCTTTGTCGAACTCCTCCAACCTTATTAGACCAATCAGTCCTGTTCTTGTTAGAGTTTTTCCATCCTCTAAGTCAAATTCCTGTTGATATATATATAAACAATCCTTTTTCTCCGGAAGTAAAACACCTTGCTCTAACCAATTATTCAGAGTCTCTCCAGCTCTCGTATATTTATTATAATGGTTGTTATCCCCAGGCAACTCCTTTGGGAGCTCCAACCTAATGGAATTATAGAGATTTAAGCTATAATACTCATCCTGCTCTTGGCTGGAAATAATATCATAAGGTGGGGTAATCACATTGGAAACATCACCCACTAAATCGATATTGTACCGTAGAGCCTTAAATGGTAGGATTTCTGCCATTATATTTGACGCCCCTTTCTAAACAAATTATTCAACATTATCTTTACTTACACAATCTTATATTAATTAGGGGGAGACGTCAACATCTCGGCAATCTTTAGGTTATCATTGTATTTCCTTCAAATGATTTAAATAATCAATAAGATCTGAGGCCTCCCTCTTCGTAAGGGCTTTACTGTCCACTTTTTGATATCTGGAGAGGATTATATCTTTCATTTCTTCTTCAGTTAGATTTATGGAATTATATATGGCAAATATCGCTCTACGTTGAGGGTCGGTAATGGCTTCATCCTGAGCAGAGGACTCATCTGAGGTCTCATCTGATCTAGCTACTGGACTATCGGCGATCCTATCACCCTCTTCCAGATCGGGTGCAAACTGGGTACCGTAACCCAAGGCTGCCAATGCACGCCCGTAAGCCTTGGTATAGGCTTTTTCTATATAGTCATGAAAATCTTCACCCGTTTCAGATCCTACTCCAACTTCAACATTACCTTTAGTATCCGTCACTTGGATTTCAAAATATGCGAAACGATTATTGATATCGATAATCTTATCCAAAACAGTCGTTTGAGTGTTTTCGCTATTATTCTCACGAAACCAAACCATTCGCCATTTTACTTCCAAATAATCTACATATCGAGTCTCCCATGAATTGGTTTTAGGGTTTCTCCTGCGCAATGGAAGCTTCGTTAGGTGTTCTTCTGGATTAAACTGCTGCAGTGTCATCTTTCAAGCTCCTTATACCATGTTTTCGGTTACAACCGTATACATAGTATGTGATAAATCCATAAAATTTCCCTGCAGATATTTTGGTAATTACGCCCCTCTTTTTACAAAGTCACCAAACTTTTGATCTACTCTACCAATATGATCAATTAGCCAATCAACTAGTTTTCTATTAAGTAGGATGGTAAATTGGTAGCTGAACCCTTCTTTCTCGAATCGTTCTTGCAATTTTGTTACCTCATGGGTAAATTTATTATGGATTCTAGCGTGTTCGTCCCTATCGGGATAATTATACAACCTATGCTGCTCCTCTTCATAGCGGAAATGCTCCTTTACATATTGAGAGAGAAAATTTAAAACACTGGAAACCTCCTGTTTACTATCACCCTTTTTACATGCTTCCAGCAAATGTGATACCTGCTCTACCAGCGCTCTGTGTTGGTTGTCTATTTCTCCAACTTCAATATTCCAGTTATTCTGCCATTTGATTGACATAAATTTACCTCCTTACTCGTTTTAACAGGCCTTATTATATGAACAGTATTATTGTTGGTTCCTGGACCATTTACTGACAAGGCTACTGATCATACTTTTTATTGGATAGTACTTCAAATTCATATGCTATAAATAACCAAAATCAATATATAACAAACATAACCGACATTATTGAATAGAGTAACATCAGTGGACTGGATGATAGCCTATGGACATCATTGCCCTCTCTGTACTATAAGAATTAATTAGCACCTGGTCTTTTATTATATTTGAGTTATTATGTTCTTATATAGTTGCAGACCTTGGAGTAAAATCTTTTCATCAAAATTAAAGAGGTTGCTGTGAAGGGGATGGATAAGACCTTTTTGCTCATTGTAGCTCCCTAAGAATAGGAATACACCCGGAACTTCTTTTTGATAGTTAGAAAAATCTTCCGCTATCATTAACGGATGTACCTCTATGTACTGTTCTGGAGTTAATATGTCTATGACCTTCTTGGTCCATACCGCGTCGTTTATAACAGGCGGATAATAAACTCCTGCGTGGAATTTGGTTTCGACACCATAGGCTTTTTTAAGACCATCCAGCAAATCTAGGATCTTATGGCGTATTCTTTTATAGACTTCATCGCTGAAGGTCCTAATGGTAGATTCCATCACTACCCTCTCGGCCAGGATATTCCTGGTATCACCACCGTATATTCTACCTATGGTAATGATAGCGTTTTCAGTTGGGTCAATACTTCGAGAGATGATGGACTGAAGGGCATTTATGAATTGGGCTGCTACTACTATGGTATCTACCCCATTATGGGGCATTGCCCCATGGGCGCTTTTTCCCACGATCTCTATATTTACCTCGCTGGTTTGAGCCATTAGTGGACCGGTCTTTGTTCCAATCATACCTTCTGGTAAATCCGGTAGGATGTGAAGCCCAAAAAAAGCATCAACCCTGGGTTTCTCCAACAAACCCTCCCTTATCATAGGTAGAGCCCCACCTTCATTTTCCTCATCAGGTTGAAATACCAATACAATGTTGTCTTCTAGAACATCCCTATTCTGGGAGATCCATTCTGCCAATCCCAATAATATAGCCATATGCCCATCATGGCCACAAGCGTGCATAATACCTTTTTTTCTAGAGGCATAATCTAAACCTGTTTTTTCCTCTATAGCCAGAGCATCCATATCGGCTCTAAAGGCTAATGTTCTTCTTCCAACTTTTCCTCTAATTACTACTTTGATACCCGTTTCAGCCAAAACCTCAATCTCATTGAAACCATACTCATCTAGTTTCTCTAAAATATAATCTCTGGTCCCATAAACGTCAAAACCAATTTCGGGATACTGATGTAGCCATCGTCTATGACTGATAACACTTTTCTTTAATTCTTGAATATCTCCATCCAAATTCAACATCCTATCACCCGCCTCGACTATATTATATTGTCCTCTTACTTATAGTAAAGTTTATTAACCCTTTTATAATGCTAACAGTTTTCTTTTACTAATAACAGATTTGGTTTCAAAATAGATGTCTAGGTAAAAATGATTATAAAAAAAGATTTGAGATAATATTCTCAAACCCTTGGTACTGGTGCCGGAGACCGGAATCGAACCGGTACGGTTTTTTCAAAACCGCAGGATTTTAAGTCCTGTGCGTCTGCCTGTTCCGCCACTCCGGCAGAATTGGAGGCGGCACCCAGATTCGAACTGGGGGTAAAGGATTTGCAGTCCTCTGCCTTACCACTTGGCTATGCCGCCTTATATGGAGCGGAAGACGGGATTCGAACCCGCGACATTCGCCTTGGCAAGGCGACGCTCTACCACTGAGCCACTCCCGCTTATCCATGGTGCCTCGGGGCAGAATCGAACCACCGACACGCAGATTTTCAGTCTGCTGCTCTACCGACTGAGCTACCGAGGC
>JAAYRX010000173.1 GCA_012518535.1 Clostridiales bacterium
GGTCGGGTCCTTCTACTAATTTATTAAATGTGCCCAAATTCACCTGTTGATTATCCATAATCATACCTACATCCTTTGAAACGGTTTCTACGGTGCCCTTTTGTTCCTCGCTACAGATTACAACACCACAAGCTATAAATTCCAGTTTTTCCACTATATCTTCCGGTGTTATATCGTCTTTTATCATTACGATACCGCATTCGCCAATCCTAATTCCATCCTCATATCTATCCAGTATCCGTTTATCGATGGTCATGAAACCCTTACCGCCAACTCGATGTCCCTTGACCTCTTCCAAAGCATTATATTCTACATCTTTATCATGAAATTTTTCTACAAGCTTGCTGCTTATTAACACTTTTCCCTCTATTTTAGCCCTTGCTAAACCATCTAAAGCTGCTTCGTTTTCCAGGTCTATATACAGATTTCCATCTACATATAAGCTGTCTCCATGTTTTCTAATTAAGGCCTTATCCAGCACCTTACCATCCGTATAAACAAGCCCATCAGGTATAGTCTTTATCTCCACGCGCTCATCAAAAAGGGGTAAAGCCTCTTCCAATAAACCTTCGGCTATAACAGCCTTCCTGGTAATAAACCTGGCTCCCAGCTCAATTAAAGGTGCTACATCCAAGTCCTTATCCGGAATAACAACCTTGTCCTTCACATAGTACTTATCACCCTTAGCCCTTAGGATGAAGGCCTTATCCAGGATCAAATTGCTGCCAAGCCTGATGGCATCCCCGGGATAGGACTCTATGCTGCCATTTACTTTAATTATGGGCAATTTCTCCGTTATATCATCGGGGTAAGAGACCGACCCGTTTGCATGAATATAGGTAAACTTCTCCAGCACCTCCTGGGATCTTGTTTCTATATTCAGACTTCCATTGGTAATTAGTATTACAGGTTTTGATAGCAAGGTGCTGTCATTAATCTCGTAGGCACCGTTCTGAACCATGATGTCAATATCCTTAGGGGCCTCTAATACCTCTGCTGTATTCATAGTTACGTTGTATTTCGCCAAAAGATCCTTGGTCTCTTGTGAGACAAGAACTACAGCTGCGTTTATGCTTATATCCTTGTAGGACCCAAGTACCGTCTCTGAAACTCTCCTGGCATCACAGACAGCAGCATTGATTACTAAATTCTTTTTTTCCACATCAATCACCTTTCTCTTTCTCCTTATAATATAATTCAGACATTTTCCTTCTGGCTGAAGATAGTCTGGACCTAACCGTTGAAGGAGATAAATTAAACAGTTCACCCAATTCCCTTGAAGTATACCCTTCTATATACCTCATCCAGAATATGGTCCTCTCCTTTTCCGGCAGGCTGGCACATAACTGACTTACGAAGATTTTGCTTAGATCATCTTCTTTGATCAGGGGCATTTCTGTCCTGGGTGCATTAGCAGCGCGCCTTACCCTGTCAATAAAGTTGTTTTTGGCAGTTCTGTATAGCCATGACAGGCATTGCCCATCTGTTAATTCATTTAGAATATGGGCATTCTCCAGGGCTTTCATAAAGGTCTCCTGTACGATATCCTCAGCAATTGAAGGATTGTTTCGGGAGAGGTTTAGACAGAACCACAGAAGTTTATTACGATAGTCCCTGTATAATTTATCGATCAAGTTACCCCTCCTTTGGCAATGTCTTTACCTATAAGACGAATGAGAAGCAGAAAGTGTTGACTTTATTTTTATTTATTTTATCATTGGTTTCACAAGAAGAGTATATTTTTTCCCTTAAGGATCAATTCGTCTATGACACTGTTGCAATTAACGCGTTATGCCAGTCAGTTATATGTCGGTAATGGCTATTGATCTCTTATCATATCCTATGAACAACGTTTGCTTTGAGGTTTCAAAAAATATCATTATAGTTTTGTATAGCAAAGGTTAATGATAATGTGTTTTTGGAGAAAACTAGGGCTTGCACTTATGATATAATAAATGCGACTAGGGAGATAAAACCTTTAGGGTTTTATCTGATGCATTTATTGAATCGGTGTGAAGCAAGCCAATTAAGGCTTGCACTTATGATATAATATATATTATGATGCAACTGCATAGCAATTGTAGCAGATGCTAAATCTGCACTTACTCATCAGTCAAAGTATAGAAATCCTATGCACAAAAGATTTATAGGGGGTATTACAGTGAGATATCGAAAATTGGGTAA
>JAAYRX010000174.1 GCA_012518535.1 Clostridiales bacterium
GAAAAGCCTAACGCTTCCAATCCGGCGTCCTGCCGGAAGGAAACTGCTTTAAGCGTCCTGCTTAAAGCTACGGCTTTTCCGCATTCCATAAGCCAAGTTTTCTTAGCCAAATCAATGAAGTCATCCGCTTATCAATAGCTCATTACACTTGTTAGGCAGTAGACAACGAATACTTATTACTTCATTGTATAGGAGGATGGTCTATTCAGGTAGCTTTCAAATTACTCCAGAAATCCATCCTCCCTGGTGACAGTAATATTATATTAGATTACGTAACTTATAGCTAAATGAATGGTTTGTATATTGCAAACCCGAATAATGAGTAAAAGGAGATAATATGAGATTAAAACCCGTATTGATAATAGCCCTAGTGCTGATTTTAAGCTTGATAACCGCATGTAGCCAATCCGGGCCTGTCTCCAATGACAAGCCCACCATAGCAGTATCCATCGTGCCCCAGGCCACTTTCGTCAAGGAAGTAGCCGGCGATCTGGTTGAGGTAATCACCATGATACCACCGGGAAGCAGCCCGGAAACCTACTCCCCATCTCCCAAACAGCTTGAATCCTTCTCAAAGGCATCAATCTACTTTTCAATAGGTGTCCCCTCGGAAACAGCCAATATATTACCAAGGGTAACAGACCTTAATCCCGATATGAAAATTGCAGACCTTGCAAAACATGTTTCGGAAATATACCCTGATATTGAGTTTGCACCAGGTGAAAGGGATCCTCATATATGGCTTTCACCCAAGAGGGCGAAGGTTATGATAGATGTAATATCAGAAGAACTGTCCGCCCTGGATCCAACTAACAAGGAAGTCTACGGTGATAATGCCGAAAGATACAAAAAGCAGCTGGATGATGTGGATGCAAAGATAAAGGAATCCTTAAGCGGCCTTAGCTCCAAAATGTTTATTGCATATCACCCCGCCTTCGGATATTTTGCCGACGATTATGGGCTCCAGATGATAGCCCTTGAAGAGGAGGGAAAGGAAGCTGCCCCCCAAACCTTTAAGGAAATTGTTGATCTGGCAAAAGAGAATGATATCAAGGTCATCTTCTATCAGGCGGAGGTAGACAGCCGTCAATCCAAAGCCTTTGCCGAGGAAATTGGGGGTAGCACGGAACAAATAGCCCCTCTGGCCCCGGACTATATAGAAAACCTGGAAAAGATGGCGGACACCTTTGCAAAGGTGCTGAAGTGATCATTACAGTTTCCGCTTGTCAATGGTTCCTTGCCTTTCGTAGGCAGAAGGGGTAATTAAGGTGATAATATGAATAATAAAACTATAAATGTCGGTAATATTGGTTTATACGAAGTTGATTCTGGCGCGACTGCTAACGTTATAGAAGTGGATAACCTTACGGTATACTACCGGCAGGTCTGTGCCCTGTCCCATGTAAGCCTCCGGGTCAGGGACAAGGAATTCCTGGGCATTATCGGTCCCAACGGAGGGGGCAAGAGCACCCTCTTAAAGGCCATTCTGGGTTTGGTTACCCCTTATTCAGGGGATATCCGGATATTGGGAAGGAGTCCGAAAAGAGCTCACGGGATCATGGGCTATGTCCCCCAATTCACCAGCTTTCATCGGGATTTTCCCATAAGTGTAGAGGAGACTGTTTTAATGGGGAGACTGTCGGGCAGGATCCCCTTCTTTCATAAGTACAGCAGGGAAGATATGGATATCACCCATTCCCTGATGGAAAAGCTGGAGATCTACCACCTGAGAAACAGGCAAATCGGTCAATTGTCGGGGGGGCAGTTCCAGAGGGCACTAATCGCCAGAGCCCTGACCACCAAGCCCAGGATACTCATGCTGGACGAGCCTACTGCCAGCCTGGATACCGAGGCAAAATCCCATATATACTCTATATTGGAGGAACTAAACCAGGACATGACCATCATCATGGTTACCCACGACATGGGAGCCATATCTACTCATGTGGAGTCCCTGGCCTGTCTCAACAGGGAATTATTCTATCATGGCCACTCTGAACTGTCAGAAGATGTTATAAATTCCATCCATGGATGTCCGGTAGATATCATCGCCCATGGAACAATTCCCCACAGAGTCTTAAAAGATCACCATGGAAAGGGAGGGACCAGTCATGATTGATTCACTTATGCAGTACAAGTTTTTGCAAAATGCAGTCATCAGCGCCATACTGGCCAGCATAGCCTGTGGAATAATCGGCCCGGTCATAATAGAGAAAAGGTTGGTCATGATGAGCGGGGGCATTGCCCATACGGCTTTTGGCGGGATTGGCCTTGGTTTCTTATTGGGGATTGAGCCCATAATCGGTGCTATACTGGTCACTCTGGGTGCGGCCATGGGCGTTGTCGCCATAAAAAGAAAGACGAGCATGAATACCGATATTCCAATCGGTATCTTCTGGGCTGCCGGGATGAGCCTTGGAATCCTCTTTATCGCCCTGAGTCCCGGTTATCCTCCGGATATGACCTCCTACCTCTTTGGGGATATCCTCATGGTCTCCCGGGACAACCTCTATGTCATATTGGTTTTGGATCTGCTTATTTTCTTTACCGTAATTGCCTTGTTTCACCCAATAAAGGCCTATCTCTTCGATGAAGAGTTCTCCACCGTCATCGGCATAAAGACCGCCTTTATAGAGGTTTTGCTTTTTGCCCTGATAGCCCTGACGGTAGTAGTGGTTATCCATGTCATAGGTATAATCCTCATCATGGCCCTGTTGACAGCCCCGCCTGCCATTGCCCGGATGTTTACCCATGACCTTAAAAGGGTTATGCTATACTCCATCCTGCTGGGTGCCTTCTTTACCCTGTCAGGTCTTTGGATATCATATGTCCTGAATATACCCTCCGGGGCAGCCATAGCCCTCTTTATCAGCCTGGTCTATGGTGCCGTATCCGGCATAAGGGTACTGGTACAAAGAAAGAGGTAGATGAACCTGTCATCTACCCCTTGACCTTTCCTACTTTTCCATTTCCATAAGGGCATATATCGGATAATGATCCGACAGATAGACGCCCTCCCTGACCGTATCGTCAATATAGGTCTTAAGGCATTTAAGGTCCGGTGTAGCAAAGATATAATCAATTTTCCCCTTATGGTCAGGGTCAGCATAAAAACCATGGAAGGTTATATCGCTCCCTATTTGATCCGGAGTGGATAAATCCTTAAGCTTTACCCCAAAGTTCCTGAGAATATATCCTATTTCCTCGCTGTCCGGCTCGGAATTCAGATCTCCTATCAGAAAGGTAGGCATGGACATCTTCCTGTCATACTGTTCCATAAATCCGTCCAGTATTTTCAGCTGCTGAAGCCGGATATCGGAAAACCGGTAATCCAAGTGGGTATTGAAAACCCGTATTGTCCCATTGTTGACCCTTGACCTCAAGGTTACAGTGGTGCAGATCCGGGGTAACCCGTCGTTGTTTTCAAGCTGAGATCCAAATATATAGGGCTCATGGGACAGCCAGAAGGTTTC
>JAAYRX010000175.1 GCA_012518535.1 Clostridiales bacterium
ACAAGGAGACCATATCGGACAGGGTTGTAGGAGTAGGCCACTTTGAACCCTTAAGGCACTATGCTGAGGTTCACCTCCTCATGGAACCCGGGGAGAGGGGAAGTGGTTTAAGG
This sequence comes from Clostridiales bacterium, assembly GCA_012518535.1. Classification (GTDB taxonomy): domain Bacteria; phylum Bacillota; class Clostridia; order Caldicoprobacterales; family UBA3941; genus UBA3941. Next base: position 114 of record JAAYRX010000175.1, read on the forward strand.
TTTGCATCCCAGTGCAGTGAAGATGAACTGGGCAAGAATTGGCAAAACCTCATCCTGACTCATTTGGAGGAAAAGAAACATAAGGGAGTGCTCACCGGTTCGGAAATAACCGATATGGAGATTACCCTGGTCAATGGACGAGCCCATAAAAAGCATACCCAGGGCGGCGATTTCAGGGAGGCTACATATCGGGCAGTGCGTCAGGGACTGAAGCAGGCCAAATCCGTTCTACTGGAGCCCTATTACAGCTTCCGACTGGAGCTTCCGGAGAAGATGGTGGGACGGGCCATGGCGGATATAGAACAAATGAAGGGGACATGGAAGATCCTGAGCATGGATGGTGAAAGGGCAGTCCTTGGAGGAAGTGCTCCTGTAGTCACTATGAAGAACTACCATAAGGATGTAGTTGCTTACACCGGGGGATATGGCAGACTTTTTTGCAGCTTTAAGGGATATGAACCATGCCATAACAGCGAAGCGGTTATAGAGAGCATCGGATATGATTCCGAAAAGGATAAGGGAAACCCTACAGGATCAATATTTTGTGCAAATGGTGCTGGGTTTTCGGTGAGCTGGGACAGGGTTCAGGATTACATGCATCTTGAAAGCTATTTCTCGAAAAAGGAGGACCAGTCGACAGAGGAGGCGGCCATTGCCAGGAGAGCTACTGAGGCGGAGAGATGGATTGATCCGGATGAAATAGATGCGATAATAGAGAGAACCTACTATGCCAATCGTGGCAGAAAGTCAGCCTGGAAAAAGCGAAAGTCGGCTCGGGTAAGCTATTACAGGCCTGATACGCCTGTAAGGAGACATGAGGAGCCTAAGGAGGAGTACCTTTTGGTGGACGGCTATAATATCATCCATGCATGGCCAGAGCTTAATGATCTTGTGGATGAACATATGGACATAGCCCGGACAAAACTGCAGGACATCCTGAGCAACTACCAGGGGATTCGAAGATGTAAGATCATCCTTGTATTTGATGCATACCGTATCCCCGGGGATGTAGAGAGAATAATCGATCATCATAACATCCATATAGTCTATACCAAGGAGGCACAGACTGCAGACCAATATATAGAGAAATTCGTCCATGATTACCATAAAAAATACCGCATATTGGTGGCAACTTCCGATGCTGTAGAGCAGATGATCATTAGGGGAAAGGGTGCCGATCTCATGTCCGCCAGGGAACTGAGGGAGGAGATTCAAAGTGTCACTGAGGCAACGATAGAAGCCTATAGAAGAAAACATGGGATGCAGCCCAATTATCTGGTGGATTCCTTAAATCGGGATACAAAGGATTATATGGCAGAGTTGATGGATGAGGATGAAGGATAGGTTCATAATTAATGATATCCAAGTACTAATAATAAGTATTAATAACAAAGGACTGATAATTAACAGGGGTTAATCATCAGTCCTCTTGCTTATTCGAATCCAAACTGTTGATGAAGTTTAGCCAAGTTATCGCCTTGTGCCAGTTAATCATATGTCGGTAATGGCTGTTGACCGCTCATCAACAGCTCATTGCCCAGGGTGATGAACTTGCACAAGAGGTTGATTATTGTAGGTTAGCAGGAGCGTAGTGGTACCCTGAAGCCTGCTCCAATTTTCCGCTTAAGGAAGACCTGTATCCGGCATCCAAAATCATCATAGCATTCAGGTTGGTTTCAATATCCAATGTAGGATGTAGAGGCTCACCGGTCTCCAGATGATGTAAGAATTCCTTGGCTATATTGTTGCGATTTTCAGGCAGCGGTTCCGCATGATAGACGGCAGAAGGTGTGGTTGTATGCCTCTTATCATAGACCCTGACCTCGTTGCCATCGGTTACCAGGGTGCCTTCCAGACCAAAGACGATGGGTCCCGAAGGAACACCGCTATTTACTGTAGTCCAGCTACCCTCAATTATGGCGATGGCATTATCAAATCTTGCGGTGATGGTTCCGTAATCCTCCGCATTACCATATGGGCTGTCAAAGTTGGCCCGAAGACCATATGCGGATCTTAAAGGACTGCCGATAAACCAGCTGGCAAGGCAGGAACCGTAGCAGCAGTAGTCCCAAAATGCGCCCCCGCCGGTCCTGGCATCATACCACCACTGAGTACTCTTTTCCAGATCCGTTAGGTTTTCACCGTAGGAGAAGGGGCCTTGGGAATCACTGTTGCGATAGGTAAATTTAAAGACCCTGCCTACAACCCCCTTGGAGGTCAGCTCATGGGCCAGCCTTATTCCGGGATTCCATGTAGATGGCCAATTGACCGCAAGGGTTGCATTACCCTCTTTTGCGGCATAAACCATCCGGAGTGCATCTGTCATGGAAGTAGCCATGGGTTTTTCCACCACTACATGGATACCCCTTAATAGGATATCGGATACCACCTTTCCATGAAGCGAGTTTTCACAGCAGACTATGGCGATATCCAGGTCACTCTCGTCCAAAAGCTGGTTATAATCCTCATAGAGGGTAGTCATTTTGGTCATATCCATTACGTTCTTGATGTTGTGGGCTCTGGTAGAAGGTTTTTCACTTAGGGATGGAGTTGCTGGCTTAAGATCAGCACAGGCAACCCATTCTATCTTATCGCCCAGATTGACAAAGTCCTTGACCAGCGAGTTAATATGCATATGCGCAAATCCAATTACACCGACACGATACTTTTTCATTCAGAGAATCCTCCCTAGTATTATTGGGAATATCTTCAACCCAAGGTAATTGTATTATGGAAGGCTTACCGTGTCAATTATATGGATTTGCACACTGCATTATGCTATATATTCAGTTGTTGTGCTATTAAATACTTCCATCCGAAAGGCCTGCAGCTTCCAATCCGGCGTCATGCCGGAAGGAAGCTGCCAGGCGTCCTGCCTTAAGTTACGGCTTTCTTGTATTCCATAAGCTTCGTTTTCTTAACTAAATCAATGAAGTCATTCACTTGGAAACAACTCATTATCAAAGATTAAGAATTAGCACAAAGGGCTAATATATGCTTTGGTTAAGCTTGGTTAAATTTTTGTGCCGCATTCGTTGCAAAACTTGGCACCCGGTGCCACCGGTGCATTACACTCGGGACAATTGGTGGGCTTTTGCTGTACAGGTTCCCCGCATTCGTTGCAGAACCTGGCATTGGCCGATAAATCCGCACCGCAATTCTCACAGGATACAGTATCCGTCTTGGTAACTGTAGGCGTAGGTTGGGGACGTGGGGTAGAAGGTGCCTGGTACTGTGGTGATGGCGGGGCTCCGGTCATGGCCGCAGGTTTTTTCCTTGTTGCCAGGATGATTACCACGGCAATAAGGGCAATGAATAGAAGGCCTGCACCTACATATACCACCGCTGACGGTAGTCCCAGGATTGTGCTACCTTTTTCCTCCTTCGTTGGAACAAGGGTTTCAACTGCATCAGCATCTTCGGTCTCATCGGCCGGGGTTGTTTCGGGCTGTGGATTTTCATCAGCTGCCTGACGAGCCTCGGCCAGCAATTCCTGTACAACCGGGAAACCTGGATTTGTTTCGTTAATGCCCCGCAGCAGATCGAGGGCGGTATTGTAATCGCCGCTGTTGTAGGCCGACAGGGCTGTGTTGAAGTTTTTGGTGAAGGTACTTTCAGCAGGCTCTACGTTTATTTCGCTTAGAAACTGTTTGGCAATACTGATTGGAATAGCGAAATTAACCCCTGAGACTTCTGCGCCGCTTGCCGCGTCCAGCATGCCGAAGGTATTAACCCCAATGACCTCCCCGTCTTCATTAAAGAGGGGTCCTCCGGAATTACCGCCATGTATGGATGCATCGGTTTGGAGGATGCTCCAGCCTCCTGCCATCTCCTTCCGGGCGCTGATAATACCCTGTGTAAGGGTAGGCTCCTGAATTGCCTGGGCTATATTCAATACTTCGGTTACCGTTGCTACAGCGGGATAACCCATGGCATATACACGATCACCGGTTTTTAATTTTGTGTCGTCTCCCAGTTTGACGGTAGGAAGATTTGTGCCCTCCATTTTTAGAATCGCGATATCCTTACCGGGTATGGGTTCGCCGATTTTACGCAGATCCAACCCTCTCCCCTTTGCGGATACATCGCTTCCCGGTGTTACATTGCCGATGAAGCATTGGTAGCTGGTCTGTAGATTGGTGATTTCCATACTGTTTGCCAGGAGACGGTACCAAACGTTTGCGATGCCGTCCCATTCTTCCTGGCTCATTTGATAGCCTTGCCTGCGCATTTCCTCCATGAAAGAGTTGGTAGCGGACACAGCGTATTGTTCCAGGGAAGACATGGCGAACTGCAAGGTGAGTTCTTCTTCATCAGTGTGTATAACATGAGCGTTTGTAACCATATAGCCGTCGGGTGTAACAATAAATCCCGTGCCCACGGCAGCGGTACTCATCAGTTCCGTGGATACGTTCCCGGTAGTAAAGGCGTAGTATTCCATATAGTCGATCATCAATGCGACCATTGCCTGATATATTTCTTGTTCGCTGGTACCTATTTGGCCGTTTTCTATCATACTCTCCACTGCATCTACAAGATCGGTCTCCAGACTATCGTCAATTGAAAACTCATACCATGTGACATCTGCAGTCCAGGTTGTTTGAATCAGGACCACGCCGGGCTTGTTTAAAGTTGCCAGGGTTCGCGTATCCCCCTGAGCCGCCAGGATGGTAGACGGAAGCGTTATTAGAAGTAATAATGCTACAAGGATGCTGGTTACCAGACGTTTTTTCATGAATCTCACTCCTTATATTTTTTGAAAAACAATGAATTTACCTCTGATCTAGAACTACGGAGCAGACGGGTAAATATGGTCGATATATATTTATATGCTACGCTGTGGCGATGGTCGCCATCATTTTGAATATTCTAAAATATTCATTCTTTTCTTAAGTATAGGAAATATATATATGTTTGTAATCACCCCCAGGGTGATTCTATGGGAAAATACGGGTGATTTCCGGAATGATTATATAAAATGCATCTAAAAAGCAATACTGCCTCTACAGATATGGAATTTTAATATACAATAATCATTTTTTATATGTGTAAAGATCAGGAGGAAAAAATGTGCAGTACCAGCCTCGATAAAATATTTACATCGTGTAATATTTTGACAGCAATATTGGTAAAAATATGTTATTATATCATCATATATGATAAAATCAATTGTATAAATTGCACCTCAATGGTAGACTTATCTTAATATGGATATATTGGTTGGAAAGGAGGGTAGAATAGCAAATGTTATCCCAATATGCAGACCGTCTTAAAAAAATGACCACCCCGGACAAGGAAATAATTGATGAAATCACACTGATTAATATAAACAGGGCCTTTTATTTATCCGTTTTATCAATAATTATGAGAATTTTTGCCATAGTATCCTTCTTAAGCAATTCACCCGGTGACGGAATTGTAAATATATGGCGAACCGGGATTATAGTAAGTCATGGAGTACTTCTTGTATTATTGTTGATATTTGGCGGCCTATCCTACAAACTAAGAAGCAAAGACAGGGCAAATGCTTTGATGTTAATTGTGCAATATGGTTTAGCCCTCGTGATACTGTTCTTAAGTGCAGCAATTGCCTCAATAGATCAATTGGTAACACATAGCATTAATCCATACATAATCGCATGCATGGCAGTCGGAGCTATTTTTTTGATAAAACCCCTATACATTATATTGATATACTTATCAAGCTATATATTCTTTTATATTGCCATGGGTATCCTACAATCAGAACCGGCTGTTTTATTGTCCAACAGGATTAATGGACTTACATCAGTTGTTTTAAGCGTTTTTCTCTCTTCAATACTTTGGAGATCAACCGTTGTGAACCTCTGCCAGAAAAGACATATCGATAAACAACAACAAGAACTGGAGGATAAGAACAAAAGCCTTCAATATCTTGCATCTACCGATCCCCTGACGGGACTCATGAACAGAAGAAAATTCGATGAGGAGATTTCACTTGAGATATCAGACATAAAAAGATACGAAAATCAATCGAGTCTGCTAATTGTAGATATAGATAACTTTAAGGATGTCAATGACAGTTTCGGCCACCCTGTAGGGGATGCGCTCCTGGTTGAATTTTCCCTTATGTCAAAGGAACTTTTAAGGGAGACTGATATAGTAGCGCGTATAGGTGGAGATGAGTTTGCAGTCCTTCTGACCGGTACCGGTGGAGAAGGAGGGCGAATCGTTGCCGAAAAGATTAGGAAAAACACAGAAAAGAAGACCTTTGTCATAGATGAAAACGAGATCAACATAACCGTAAGCATTGGATTGGCTGTTCTGGACAATGAGACAGACTCTTATGCAGAAGTCTACAAGTGCGCTGACAGAGCTCTATATCTCTCAAAATCCAAGGGTTAGAACAGGGTGGATGATTGCTTGGGACAAATGGAGAGCTTGCCGGTATAAGTTCTGGAATAAAACAGGCATTTCATGGCTTAATTGGACGTAAAATAATTTTAGTGCATTGGTGATAAGGACAATCAGGTGGGAGGCTCGTGTCATGAAATTTAAGGAAAAGGTTATCGGTCTGAACTACTATCACAACGATGGCCATGATTTGGACATGGTAAAGGAAG
>JAAYRX010000023.1 GCA_012518535.1 Clostridiales bacterium
GATTGGTAGCTTATCCCAGTATTAGGAAAGGTAGGTGAACCCCGAAAACTTCGGGGGAAGTGTATGCAAAAGCAAAAAGCACTGGATATGGCATTACTGCAGATCGAGAAGCAGTTCGGTAAGGGGTCAATAATGAGATTAGGTGAGGGTACCCACCTGAACGTAGAGGTAATTCCAACCGGTTGTCTGGATTTGGATGTTGCTTTAGGTGTAGGAGGGTTACCCAGGGGCAGAGTCATAGAAATTTTCGGACCAGAATCTTCGGGAAAGACTACCGTAGCCTTACATGCAATTGCAGAGGCTCAAAAGCTGGGTGGGACAGCTGCCTTTATTGACGCTGAACATGCCTTGGATCCAAGTTATTCAGCAAACCTTGGGATAGATCTTGACAGTCTTTTGGTTTCACAGCCAGATACCGGAGAACAGGCTTTGGAAATAACAGAGGCGCTGGTTCGCAGTGGGGCTGTTGATATTGTTGTTATTGACTCCGTTGCTGCTCTGGTTCCAAAGGCAGAGATTGAAGGGGAGATGGGTGACTCTCATGTGGGTTTACAAGCCAGACTCATGTCCCAGGCTCTTAGGAAACTTTCAGGTATCATTAGTAAGTCCAACACCGTTGCCATTTTTATCAACCAACTACGTGAAAAAGTAGGAGTAATGTTTGGAAATCCAGAGGTCACCCCTGGAGGACGAGCCCTTAAATTTTATTCTTCCATACGGTTGGATGTGCGTAGGATTGAAACCTTAAAACAAGGTACAGATATGATAGGCAATAGAACCAGAGTTAAGGTAGTGAAGAATAAGGTAGCACCACCTTTTAAACAGGCTGAATTTGACATAATATATGGAGAAGGCATATCCAAAGAAGGATCTATATTGGATTTGGCCGCATCTAAGGATATTATCAATAAGAGCGGAGCATGGTATTCCTACGGTGAGGTACGTTTAGGTCAAGGAAGGGAGAATGCAAGGCAATTCCTTAAAGAAAACGAGGATTTAAGAGACGAAATAGAATTTAAGGTATTAAAAGAATTTGGATTAGAAGGTACCAAGACCAAAATTAGCCCAGAAGATGAGGAGAAATGAATGAAAAATCCCGAGAGGGATTTTTTCGTCTATGGGAAATATTTTCTTCTATCCTATTATTTTATTATGGATAGTTTGTAATGAGGTTTTTGTTTTGTTATAATATAATAATATAGGTAATAAGTTTTTTGCAAACGCTATTTATATTTTTCGTTTGTTAAATGTATTGACAAAAATTTGGAGGTGATCGATGTGACAGACGGATCTATGCAAACTAGTATCGATGAGTATGGTAAGGTAACCTTTGCAGATGATGTAGTAGCTACTATTGCCGGTCTTGCTGCCCTAGAGGTTAAAGGTGTCTCTTCTATGAGTGCCGGAATCGTAGAAAAGTTTGGTAAAAAGAATCCAACTAGGGGGGTAAAGGTAGAAGTCGGAGAAAAAGAGGCCGCAGTTGACCTTTATATGATTGTTGATTACGGAGTGCAAATACCTGAAGTTGCCTGGAATGTTCAAGAGAATGTCAAAAAATCCATCGAAACCATGACAGGGCTATCTGTTGTAGAAGTGAATATTTACATACAAGGAATTGAATTTCACAAGGAAAACAGCGACCAACATACCATAAAACAATAATATCTTAACCTCCTGAATTTCAGGGGGTTTATGCATGTATAATTATTACAAGAGAGTATGATTATTACAAGAGAGGTATATAAAGGGAGGTACGGGCAGGATGAAAATAGGTTTATTAAATCGGTTGTTATTGACCATATATACATTGGTTATTGCTATAGTATCCATTGCCATTTTGATGGGTTTTATTGCAATAGGTATTAATATAATCCCCTTGAAGAATATCAATTATTTTCTCGGAAGTTTTCAACCGGATTGGCGTTTTTTTCTTATCAGCACTCTAGTATTAATATTCTTTCTGGTAGTGAGCATTAAACTGCTTTTTTCCGGCACCAGGCCCAAGACGCCGAGCAGCGCTTTACTAAAACATACTGACCTGGGTATAATTCGTATATCCTTAAATACCTTGGAAGCAATGACTCATAAAGCGGTCGATAGCTTTGACCAAGTAAAGGATTCAAAGATAAGCATATTGAATGAGGATGATGGGGTGAGAATACGATTAAAGATATCGATTATGCCTGATGCGATTTTACAAGATTTGTCCGTTTCTATACAGCAAAAGGTCAAGGAGTACATTGAAGGCTATTCTGGAATTCTGGTTAAAGAAGTATTTGTTTATATCGATAATCTCACTACACCTCAGCAGCGACCAAAGGTAAAATGAGGAGGAAGTTAGATGGATAAAGAATTCTTTACCAAGGCTTGGCAGGAGCATAAAGGAAGAATCGTAGGAGTATCCCTGGGATTAATAGTTGGTATTGTTTTTGTAACGATTGGATTTTGGAAAACAGTTATATTACTAATGTGTGTTGGTATTGGTTATTGGTTAGGCGGTATGACCGATAAGCAGGAAAAGTTTATGAATTTCTTGGATAAAATACTGCCTAAGGGATGAATTGATTTATATCAGGTGATATGGACAGTATACTGGATTATGTTTATTTGCAATTACTGGATGTGGAAGCCTGTTGCATGATATGGTTTATTATGATTATCAATACAGTAACCTATATGGAAACCCGGAGGAAATCAATGTCTAGAGTATCTGCAAGAGAAGTACTTATGAAGCTGCTGTATGAAAGAGATATTGCTGGCGAACATCACAATGAATCATTTGAAAAACTCAGTGATGAGTTTCAATTAGATATGAACGATGAAGAGTATGTAAAAAAGATTCTGTTTTCCATGGATGCTGAACAAGGGAAAATAGATGATTATATACGTAAATATGCAAAGGATTGGACAGTAGATAGAATGGCTAGGGTGGATCTGGCCATCATAAGGCTGGCATTATATGAAGTACTTTATATGGAGGATATACCAATAAGCGTATCTATAAATGAAGCCGTTGAATTGGCAAAAAAGTACGGTAACGAAAAATCCAGTTCCTTTGTAAACGGGATATTAGGTAATTTCATAAGAACTGAACCCATAAAAACCCGGAAAAATGATGAAGAATAGGGCAGCAAGTTATTGGTAAATGGAGGTAAACATGAGCGCAAACTTGATAGATGGTAAAACCCTTGCAAATAAAGTTAAGGAGTCTTTACAGAACGATATAAAAAGATTAGGTAACGACAGGGGTATTGTCCCCGGTCTTACAGTTATTCTGGTCGGAAATGATCCAGCATCCCAAATCTATGTTAGGAACAAGGAAAGAGCTTGTAAGGAAGTAGGAATTCGTTCAAATGTTGTCTATATGGAAGAAAACATCCACCAGGATGATCTGTTGAGGGAGATTTATAGATACAACCAGGACAGCGATACCCATGGTATTTTAGTTCAATTACCCCTACCTGATCATATTGATGAAGGGACAATTATAAATGCTATTGATCCCAGGAAGGATGTTGATGGGTTTCATCCAATTACCATGGGAAGTCTTTTTGTTGGTGGAGACGGTTTTGAACCATGTACACCAAAGGGCATCATTGCTTTGATAAAGGAAACCGGTGAGGAAATTGCTGGTAAACATGCTGTGGTTATAGGCCGCAGTAATATTGTCGGTAAACCTGTCTCCATCATGCTTCTTAGGGAAAATGCTACTGTGACGGTATGTCACTCAAGGACAAAAAATCTAAAATCAATTGCCCAGAGTGCGGATATATTGATTGTGGCAATGGGACGTCCCGAATCTATAGATAGCGAATATATAAAGGAAGGAGCTATTGTCATAGATGTAGGGACAACTAGGGTTGAAGGCAAGCTAAAAGGTGATGTAAAATTTAATGAAGCATTTCAAAAGGCGGGCTGGATTACTCCTGTGCCAGGAGGTGTTGGCCCTATGACTATTGCTATGTTATTAAAGAACACATTACAGGCGGCAACTATACATGAATAGATCTATTTTTTCAGTAAGCCAGGTCAATAATTACGTAAAAAACCTTATGGATAGAGATCTGCTTCTGCAAAATCTATGGATAAGAGGGGAAATCTCTAATTTTAAATTGCATTCTTCGGGACATATGTATTTTACTCTAAAAGACGATCAGTCCCGAATTAGATGTGTCTTCTTCAGACATCAAAACGCTGATTTAGACTTTATACCGTCAGATGGCCTGAAAGTTATTCTAAAGGGTAATATCTCTATATTCACAAGGGATGGCCAATATCAATTCTATGTGGAACATATGGAGAAAGACGGAATAGGTCAACTCTATGCAGCCCTCGAGGCTCTCAAAGAAAAGCTAAAGGAGGAGGGATTGTTTAGCGATGAATATAAAAGAGCACTTCCACCTTTTCCAAAGAAGATCGCTATTATAACCTCCCATACTGGTGCTGCAGTACATGACATAATAAGGGTTATCACCAAGAGAAACAAAACGGTTAGTATTATAGTGATACCTGTGTTGGTACAGGGAGAATCAGCAAAAGATCAAATAAGTGCAGCAATAGATTATGCTAATACTAGAGACGACATTGATATTCTAATTATTGGTCGTGGTGGGGGTTCAATAGAAGAATTATGGGCTTTTAATGAGGAAAAAGTAGCAAGGGCCATATTCCGTTCCAGGATACCCATTATTTCAGCAGTAGGCCACGAAACTGATTTTACTGTATCTGATTTGGTTGCTGATGTGAGGGCTGCAACCCCATCAGCCGCTGGAGAAATAGCTGTCCGCGAGTTGTCCAGTATCTATCAAAATCTAGACAGGTTTGTTGAAGGATTACAGTACTCAATTTCCAGATATCTTATGTTACAGAATGCAAAAATACAAAACTTATCAGACAGCTATATCATGAAATATCCGGAACGGTTTTTTTCAAATGTAGTACAACGGCTGGATTACAATACAGAGAAGATGGTTAAATTTTCTAATTCAATAACAAGACCTAAATGGGATAAGTTCGCTGGTCTGGTTTCAAATTTAGAGGCCTTAAATCCCCTTTCAATAATGATGAGAGGCTTTTCTATTCTCACAGACGTAAAAAGCAAAAAAACCATTAGTTCAGTTGACCAGCTCTATGAAGGTATGGATGCCATGATTCGGTTGACAGACGGTATTGCTATTTGTAACATAATTAGTAAAGAGAAGGAGACGGGGGATGAAGACAAAAAACGATAACGGAATTACTGAACTTAAGTTTGAGGAAGCCATGGGAGAGTTAGAGTCAATTATTGATAAACTGGAAGGTGGAGAACCCTCACTAACTCTGGAGGAGTCTTTAGAGCTCTATAAAAGAGGTGTATTATTATCACAGCATTGTAAACAAACCTTACAGAGGGCACAACAAGAAATAAATATATTAACGAAAAGTTTAGATGGGAATTTAGCAGAAATTCCCTTTAAGGAAGAAGACCATGTGTGACTTCGATAGGCAATATAATCAACTAATGGGGCTGGTTAATGACTATTTGTACAACTTATTAGTACAAATGGAAAGATATCCTGTAATAATCTATGATTCTATAGAATATAGCCTGTTCGCAGGGGGCAAACGATTACGGCCAATTATTTTATTATCTACTCATAGCCTATTGGAAGGAAATATAGAAGAATCTATGCCCTTAGCCGGGGGTTTAGAAATGATTCACACATATTCTCTGATACATGATGATCTGCCGGCAATGGATAATGATGATTATAGAAGAGGCATACCCACCAATCACAAAAAATTCGGAGAAGGAATTGCTATACTAGCTGGGGATGCCCTATTGAACTTGGCATATGAGACTATGTTGGAAAATGCTCTCTTATATCAAGATAGGCTTGTAAGGCATATAGGGGCCATAAACACTATTGCCCAGGCAGCAGGTATAAGGGGTATGATAGGTGGGCAGGTAGTTGACCTAGAGAATGAAGGGAAAAGGGTTACAGATGTAACCCTAAAATACATTCATGATCATAAGACAGGTTCCCTCTTCATGGCCTCAATTTTAGCTGGCATAAGTCTAGAAGATCCTCCGGAATATATTTCGAGAGCTTTGCAGGAGTATGGAAGATCCCTGGGTTTGGCTTTTCAAGTTGTTGATGATATCCTGGACGTCACGGGCAATTATAAAGAATTAGGAAAAATAACTGGTAGAGATAGGGATAAGGGTAAAGCCACCTATGTAGATAAGTACGGACTGGATGGTTCCAGATCCATAGTCAAGGAGCTTTACGAGAGGGCAGTGGACCAGCTGGCGATATTCGGCTCAAGGGGTAAGTTTTTAGGTGAATTGGCTAGCTTCATTATTAATAGACATAATTAGGAGGATTCCCATGAGTTACTATACCCAGTTGCTCTACAATAATATTCTTTGGGTCAGCCTGTTGGCATGGTTTATCGCACAATTTTTAAAAGTTATTATTACTTTTATTCTTAATAAGAAGTTCGATATTAGAAGATTCATTGGGGCTGGCGGGATGCCAAGCTCTCATTCTGCCCTTGTAGTATCTTTAGCAACGTCTGTGGGGAGATTTGAAGGATATGATTCTCCCATGTTCGCATTAGCCTTGACCTTTTCATTAATAGTAATGTATGACGCCGCCGGTGTAAGAAGAGCGGCGGGAAAACAAGCAGCAGTACTCAATGAGATACTTGAGCAAATTCATACCAGCAGAAGTGTTTCTGAAGAAAAGTTGAAAGAGTTATTAGGTCATACACCGATTGAAGTTATTGCTGGTGCGATATTAGGTTTTCTAATTTCAAGGTTATTCTTTTAGTTTGTATATTATTTTTAGTTATGTTATAATTATTATTCTGGTGGTGCAGTATTCTAGTCAGTACAACCAGTTTTGAAGGCGGGCCTAAAAATCCGTTGAGGGCACATCGATGAAGTTCCTGGTGCTGGCATCTAACGCCCAGTTGGGGGCTGGTGCTGGGAGTTAAGAAAGAAGGGCGATCCGCAAGGGCATGCGGGCGTTGACCC